>JBOFUF010000346.1:0-3194 GCA_051652445.1 Shewanella sp. | reverse complement strand
ATGCTCTCACCAAGGCGATGGCGTAAATCATCAGTAGCAGTAACGCAAAAATCTTAGTGGTATCTTCAATAAAAAAATGTACCGCATCAGCCACCTTAGTGTCAGGCGCTAAACCCATTAGCCCAAAGGTTAACCAACTGGCTAAATCTGTAAATATCTGAAACATGGCATAGCCACCTTAAAACGGTTGTAACATAAAAAATAATTTGCATATGTAAAACGTATGCGTTTTGCTAAAACATTGCAGTTTTACCTCTAACAACAAGATTTTACGCGATCAGGGCGGCCACCCATCTTGCACAGATTACGCATATTTTCTTCAAGGAATACCGGATTTTGGCTGGTAACCTCACTCAACACTGACTTACCCCATTCTGGTAAATCATGGCTGATACTATAGAAAATCCATTGCCCTTGGCGACGATCGATTAATAAACCACATTTACGCAACTGAGCGAGATGTCGCGAAATCTTAGGCTGGATCTCTTGCAATGCCTCGGTCAATTCACAAACACAAAGTTCGCCTTCATGCTGGATCAGCATTAAACAACGCAAGCGAGTTTCATCGGCTAAACATTTGAAAAACTGGGTAGGATTAATCATTGATGTCCTTGATCTGTACTTAAAGGTTTGTTCAAAACCACGAATGCCCGATTCGATTCAGGGATCGGCATAATTCCATGCCATAAGCTTATCCGCTAGCGGGAAGCGCTGACATGCTGGTGTTAATGTTTCACCGAGGTAGATCATAAAATCACAGTGTTGGTCTCAGCGAATGGCGAATAAACGATGACCAACTCAGAGAAAAAGACCCTCTTTTTCGTGGAAATGAGCCTAAAAAAACACACACAGAATATACGATTTTTCATATATGTAAATATCTATATCCAAGTATTTACCACATAAGTCACAGATTAGATTACTGACCACTACAACATTGAGCTTGCAAAAAGTGCACGAGTCCCTGTAATAAGGCATAGTCCGGCACGCAGTACAGCACTCTTCCCTCGCGCCGCTGCGAGAGAATACCCGCCGACATCAAGGCGCTAATATGGTGTGAGAGTGTCGACCCTGGGATCTGCAATTTTTCCTGTAACTGGCCCACAGCAACCCCAGTTGGGCCGCCTTTGACTAACGCCCTGAACAGAGCAAGTCGGGTAGGATGACCCAGCTCTTTCAATACTTTAGCGGCACTTTCTATGTTCAAATCAGTTACGTTAAAATCGACTATTTTCATATCAGCTGTAAGCATATCGGCTTTATTCATATAGGTTCATTCTCTTGTGTAATTTGTTAATAGCTGTCATTGCTGTCTTTGAGTGACAGCAAGACTCAATAGTCTGTCAGCACTCACGATATCCCAATCGCGTATTTAGGCATTCATAAAGTCTAACAAAAAAACCGCTATTTCCATAATTCTAGAAATTAAGTATTGAAAACCAGCAAACAAAATACTATTATTCTAGAAAATTCGAAATGATTAACAAAGAAGCTTAAAAATGAATCCCGATACCATCACTATGTTGAAAGAAACCGCCAATATGTTCGTTTTTCTGGCGGTGGAGCTTACGCTACTGTTTTTAGTCATAAGCTATCTGGTTGGTATACTGCAACAGTTTATCAGCCCACAAAAAGTGCAATCGATCCTGAGCTCTCGCAATGGTCGTGGCTATTTGATCGCTGCGCTACTTGGGTCTATTACGCCATTTTGCTCTTGTTCCACTATTCCGTTTTTAAAAGGATTACTCAGGGCTCGTGCCGGATTTGGCCCTATGATGGTATTCCTATTTGCTAGCCCCTTACTCAATCCGATTATTATCGGTCTGTTTGTTGTCACATTCGGTATTAAAGTGGCGTTATTTTATTTTGTCATTGCCATGGGCGTTTCTGTGATGGCGGGGTTTGTGCTTGAAAAACTGGGCTTTGAAAGATATGTCCGTGCAGAAGCCTATGAGCAAGATGGCCTACCTGTATCTTGCTGTGATACTGAGCCTGCACCAATAGCCGCCGCATCTTGCTGTGATACTAAGCCAACACCAATAGCTGCCGCATCTTGCTGTGATGCTAACCCTGCACCAATAGCTGCCGCATCTTGCTGTGATGCTAACCCTGCACCAATAGCCGCCGCATCTTGCTGTGATACAAAGACAAGCTTAGTCGTGCCAGCAGAAAATCGTTGGTTACGCGTATGGCACTCAACGTGGAAAGACTTTAAGCAAGTGCTGCCCTACCTTTTTGTCGGCATTCTATTAGGTTCATTCATTTATGGCTTTATCCCGACGGATTTGATCGTGCAATACGCGGGAGATGCGACTTGGTATGCCATCCCCCTTGCGGCGATCATTGGCATTCCGCTGTATATTCGTGCCGAAGCGGTTATTCCACTCAGCGCCGCATTAGTCAAAAAAGGCATGGCCATGGGCTCAGTGATGGCATTAATCATCGGCAGCGCGGGTGCAAGTATCACTGAAGTGATTTTGCTAAAAGCTATCTTTAAAAATCAGATGATTATTGCCTTTTTAGCGGTTATTTTAACGATGGCCATGGCGGCTGGGTTTCTTTATAGCTATGTATTTAGTTAACTCGTAAAATGCGTGCTGCAATGCCTTACACCCCAAGGCTAAATGAGCAAAAAGTGCATTAAACACAATATGCCATTTGAAAAATGTGAATGGCATTACTGAACAATTTGCCCGCTTAAGAGAGGCACAATGAATTCACCGATTAGTCTACAAACCAAAGATGATGCCATTGAATGGGCGCTAACTCATGGTATGGCGTTTAAACACACGCCGTATTCTGCCCGCCACGCGCCATTTACCTTAACCCCAAGTGTAATGAGTCGCGGGCAGTATCAACAGTTAACAGACTCGGTACAGTTACTCGCTAAACTTATCCATTATGTGTCTGAAGACAGTCGCTTTTTATATGATGCCATTCAGCCTATCACGGCTTGCGAGCCCTTTTTTGCCGCCTTACTCGGCATCCACCAGCAAATCCATCGCTCACCTGCGCCCAGAATGCCATTGCTGATTATGCGCAGTGACTTCATGGACGATAAGGACTTAGGGCCAAAACTAGTGGAGTTTAATGGCATTGCGGCTGGTATGGGGCCCTTTGGTCAGAGAGTGCATCAATTCCACCATTATTTGCAGCAATGGCATCAACTGCCTATAGGTGAACTTGTTGATAAT
>JBOFUF010000345.1:0-6367 GCA_051652445.1 Shewanella sp. | reverse complement strand
CACATTGGCTTTGTAATGAATAAAATAGACCAGGAAGATGCGCAGCAAAGCATTGAATTATACAAAGAGATAATTACCAAGCTTGAAAGCGACGCCATACACTGAGCGACAACCGTGCAGGTTTGACTCCGCATCAAATGCACCAAGGAAAGAGCATGCTTGAACTAAAACATCTCTATCAAGGTTTTCGAGATCCCCAAACGATTGCGAATCTCGCGCGGGATATTCAATTAACCGCTAAATGGATTAAGCAACCAATCAATATTATGGAAGTCTGCGGTGGCCATACTCATACGATCATGAAATATGGCTTGCTAGATTTACTACCTGATAATATTGAGTTTATCCATGGTCCAGGCTGCCCCGTTTGCATTATGCCTAAAGAGCGAATCGACCAAGCCGCGGCGCTTGCCTCCCAAAAAAATGTCATTCTCGTGACCTTGGGCGATATGATCCGCGTGCCCGGCTCTCAAGGCTCTTTGGCCAGTTTTAGGGCCAAGGGCTGCGATATTCGCCCCATTTACGATCCCTTAGATACACTCAAGATTGCCCGCGATAATCCTGATAAAACCGTGGTTTTTTTCGCTATTGGCTTTGAAACGTCAACCCCAATGACAGCAATTTTGTTGCAACTGGCCGAACAAGAAAAACTCGAAAATCTACTGTTTCATATCAATCATGTATTAGTGCCACCCGCAATTGATGCCGTGATGCATGATCCTAATGCAAGGGTGAATGCCTTTATCGGCCCAGCCCATGTAAGCGTGATCAGCGGCGCAAAAATCTATCGCAGCACAGTCGAAAACTATGGCACGCCCGTGGTGGTAGCAGGATTTGAGCCCGTCGATGTGATGGAGTCCATTTTACGGATTGTACGCCAAAAAGCCGCAGGCAAAGCGGAGCTCGATATCCAATACAGCCGCGCAGTATCAGAGGATGGCAATCTCACCGCGCAGGCCAAAGTCAATCAATTTTTTAATATCAGGCCTCAATTTCGCTGGCGTGGCCTTGGTCCTATTCCAAATTCAGCATTGCAGCTTAAACCCGAATATGCCCACAGGGACGCTGAACTGCACTTTAAAGAGATCTTGCCCGTGAAGGAAATTGACGATCACAAGGCGTGTCAGTGTGGCGATATTCTTCGGGGGCTTGCTAAACCAAAGGACTGTAAAGTCTTTGGCCGCGGCTGCAATCCCGAAACGCCCTTAGGCAGTTGCATGGTCAGCTCCGAAGGGGCCTGCAATGCCTATTACCGCTATCAAGGTATCGATATCAAGGAGTCACATCATGGCTGACACGCTTAAAGATAAATCCATTCAACTCAGCCACGGCGGTGGCGGCAAAGAAATGAATAAACTGATCCGTGATCTGTTTTTTGCCGAGTTTGATAACCCAATCCTTCGCAGCGAAGAAGACGCCGCTAAACTGGATTTGCACGGTGCCAACGCCTTTACCACAGACTCTTTCACCGTATCGCCTTTATTTTTTGCTGGCGGCGATATCGGCAAGCTCGCCATCGCAGGTACCGTGAATGATCTCGCGATGATGGGGGCGGAACCCCAGTATTTGAGTTGCAGCGTGATCATAGAAGAAGGCTTTTCTATCAATGACTTAACAACTATTGTCCGCAGTATGGCAACAGAGCTAAAACACAGTGGCGCGCGGATTGTCTGTGGCGACACTAAAGTTGTGCCGAAGGGCTGCGCCGATGGTTTATTCATTAATACTTCTGGTATTGGTCGCATCTTGCGCCCCAATATTTCCGCGGCGAATGTCACCGTGGGCGATGCCATTATCGTTTCCCGTGATATTGGTTGCCACGGCGCAGCAATTTTAATGGCCCGTGAAGGACTCACGCTCGAATCAGCATTACAAAGTGACTGCGCGACGCTCTGGCCCATAGTCGAGCAATTGATCGCCGCCAATATTCCTATCCATGCGATGCGCGATGCGACCCGTGGTGGCTTATCCGCTGTGCTTAACGAATGGGCGGTGGCCTCCAATGTTGGCATTACAGTCAATGAAGCCTTTATTCCCGTCAGCGATGAAGTCAAAGGCCTGTGCGAGCTCTATGGTTTCGAAGCCATGGATCTTGCCAACGAAGGCACGTTTATCCTCGCCGTCCCCAGCGACATCGCCTTAGGTGCACTCGAGATCATGCAGCGCTTTGGCCGCTGTGAGCACGCAGCGATAATCGGCACTGTGAGTGATGAATTAGCAGGAAAAGTTGTGCTAAGAACGCCGTGGAATACCAAGCGTTATCTTGATCTTCCCCAAGGTGAACTGCTGCCAAGGATTTGCTGATGCACGAATATTCGATTGTGAGCGCCCTGATTGAGCAATGCGAACAACACGCGCAGGCCAATCATGCCGATAAAATCACCCGAGTGGATATCAAACTGGGCGTCATGAGCGGGGTTGAACCTAGCCTGCTACAAACGGCCTTCGATACCTTTAAGCTCGATGGGATTTGCAAAGAAGCTCAGCTCAATATGCGCATTCAACCCTTAGTCATACTTTGCCAAGACTGCCAGGCTGAATCCGTATTGAGCGAACGCACAGTTGTCTGCCCTGCGTGTCACAGCTTTCGCACCCGCGTACTCGATGGCGAAGATATGTTACTGATGCAACTTGAGATGGAACAGAACGAGGATTAATCATCCACGATACGCATTGTTAACGACAGCGCTATTGATAAAGTTCTCTATTGATAAAGTGCCCTATTGATACAGTGCCCTATCAATAAAGAGTGTTATAAATAAAGAACGCCCCTCAATACAAAAATGGCTTCGAGCATTCAGCGCTCAAAGCCATTTTAAACCGCATTATTTCAGTCACGCTGCATCAATCACCTACATCAGCTGTAGATAGAAGCTTCACCCTCTGGGCGCGTCTTGAGCAAGCGTAGGAACCACATATACTGCTCTGGGTAGGCTAAGATCACTTGCTCGACCACTTTGTTCAGTGCCAACGCCTCGTTTGCTTTACCCACCATGTCTTCAGGCGCAACTGCCGCCATGACGCTGAGGTCAAACTGACGTGTCGCTTGGTTATAACCAATCTTCACTGGCAACACTTGGGCATTACCCGCCTGCGCTAAACGCCCAACAACCGGTAGCGTTGCCTTCACTGTGCCTAAAAAAGGCGTAAACACGCTTTGTGCTGGGCCTAAGTCTTCATCAGGAAGATAGAAGAAACTGTTACCGCGCTTAAGCTCAGCCAATAACGCCCGAATGCCCGCCTCGCGCATATACACATGGCCACCACAACTGCTGCGCACCCGATTACTAAACCAATTGAATAAGCCATTTTTATGGGCTTTAGCCATAGTCACCATAGGTAACTCGAGGTTAAGGCGTAAGCCAGCATAATCGATTGGCCACACATGGGGCATGATAAAAATGATGGGTTGCCCTGCCGCTTGCGCTTTAATCACCTGCTCAAAACCGATTAAATTGACTCTACGGTGTAAATGCGCTTTTGAGCGAACCAATAATTCACCTTGTGCCAGTAACACTAGGACAAAGTTTTGCACATTCTCACGGATTAAATCTTCAATCTCAGCGGCAGACTTATCAGGAAAGCACGCGCTTAAATTAGCTCTGGCAACATTAATGGGTTTTTGGGCCATTGGCATCACTAATTTTGCCAATAATTTTGCTATAGGATCACGCAACCATGCAGGCATGAGTCCAAAAATAACTAATAAACCAATCGCCAACCAAGAGGCCCAGTATTTAGGCTGTAACAAAGCAAGTTGAAAACGACGGTCGAAATGTTTGGGCTGTCTTGACAAAGAATTCACCTCAGACAGTGGATAAGCACAATGGAAATATTGCACGAATAAACAAACAGGAAAGCCACTCTCGAAGGAGTGGCTTTCCTATCAACAAGCAAAATTACTTACCCGTGTTTGCCGCTTCTACACGAGCTTTCAGCTTTTGGCCGGGACGGAAAGTCACGACACGACGAGCTGAAATAGGGATATCTTCGCCTGTTTTTGGGTTCCTTCCCGGTCTTTGATTCTTGTCCCTAAGGTCAAAGTTGCCAAAGCCAGATAACTTGACCTGCTCACCACTTTCAAGTGCGCCCCGAATCTCTTCAAAGAACGACTCAACCATCTCTTTGGCGACACGTTTGTTCATTCCGAGCGTTTCAAAAAGATGTTCTGCCATTTCGGCTTTGGTAAGTGCCATACTTTAATCCCTCAACGATGCGTTGAACTCGGTCTTTAGGGCAGAAACAACTGAACCAACAGTCTCAGCAATCTCTTTTTCCTCAAGCGTACGAGTAGTGTCTTGTAATGTAAGTGCTATCGCTAGGCTCTTCTTGCCAGGCTCAACACCTTTACCTAGGTATACATCGAACAAGTTTATGCCAACCAACTGATTTTCGCCAACTTTTCTTATTACTTTCATTACATCACCTGCAGATACACTTTCATCTACTACGACGGCGATATCACGACGATTAGCTGGGAACTTAGATACAGCTTGGGCTAGCGGTAAACTGGTATGCAATAACGCATCCAATTCCAACTCAAAAACGATGGTTTTACCATTGAGTCCAAAAGGCTTCTCCAAACTAGGGTGGATTGCACCTATATGACCGATCACGCGATCATTTCTCAATATTTCAGCACATTGCCCCGGATGAAGGGCGGAATGCGTCGCCCCTCTAAAGCTAAATTCAGACGCGGAAACTGTCAAGCCGATAATAGCCTCTAAATCACCTTTAAGGTCAAAAAAATCAACCGTTTTCGATTCCATCGACCAATGCTCATCATTTTGGAGCCCCGTGATTACACCCGCAAGCATTGCTTGCTGTCTAACACCGGATTCTGCATTGATATCAGGAACAAAGCGCAGACCTGTTTCAAAAAGTCTCACGCGACTCTGTTGACGACTTTGGTTGTAGCCAACCGCGGCCAATAAACCGGTGAACATTGACAGGCGCATGGCCGACATTTCACTTGAAATGGGGTTAGGTAACACCATAGCGTCTAAACCAGGATGAACCTGATTTTGTAATTTTGGATCGACAAAACTGTAAGTGACGGCTTCTTGGAAACCACGGGCAACCAATAAGGCGCGCACACGTTTTAGGCTTAAGTCCGATTCTTTATGATCCGACATACGCAGCGCGGCAACCGGCGCCGTATTGGGGATATTGTTATAGCCGTAAATACGCGCCACTTCCTCAATCAAATCTTCTTCAATCGCCATATCAAAACGATAGGTCGCCGTTGTCACCAGCCAACTACCCTGGCCAACTGCCACGCTAAAGCCTAAACGCTGCAGAATTTCAACCACATCGGTGTCTGGCACATGGTGACCTAAAATTCTATCCAACTTGCTGCGACGCAGTTCGATTTGTGCAGGTTTGGGTAAATCAGCCTCTGATTTAGCCTCAACCACAGGGCCGGCTTCGCCGCCACAGATATCCAGCACTAAACGCGTAGCACGGTCGATAACCTTGTGCTGCATTTCAGGATCCACACCCCGCTCAAAACGGTGTGATGAATCGGTATGCAAACCTAAACGACGTGACTTACCCATAATGGCAAGAGGCGCGAAGAAGGCACATTCAAGCAGTATGTCTTGGGTGGTATCGCTCACACCGGAATATTCGCCGCCAAACACACCTGCAAGAGCTAATGGACGCACATCATCGGCGATCACTAAGGTATCTTTTGGAATAGTGACTTCGCTGCCATCGAGCAGAGTGATTTTCTCTTCGCCAGTGCCTAAACGCACTTGGATGTCGCCAGATAATTTGGCTAAGTCAAAGGCGTGCATCGGTTGACCAAATTCAACTAACACAAAGTTAGTGATATCAACGATTGGATCGATAGAGCGAATACCACTACGGCGCAGTTTTTCTTGCATCCACAGAGGCGTGGCCGCTTTGATATTCACGTTTTTTACCACACGACCTAAGTAACGTGGACACGCTGCTGGCGCCTTAACGTTAATCGTCACCTGTGCATCTGTTGTTGCCGTGACGGCTTGCCACTGTGGCTCAACCACAGCTTGGCGGTTTAACACACCCACTTCACGGGCAAGGCCTACCATGCCTAAGCAATCGGCGCGGTTCGCGGTTAAATCCACATCGATGATGGCGTCATTAAGCTTAAGATAGTCACGGATGTCAGTGCCTAATGGCGCGTCCAATGGCAATTCGATAATGCCATCGCTTTCGACGTTAATGCCAAGCTCGCTATATGAGCACAACATGCCTTCTGATGGCATGCCACGCAGCTTGGCTTTCTTGATTTTGAAATCGCCAGGTAATACGGCGCCAACCATAGCCACGGCCACTTTAAGACCCTGACGGCAGTTGGGTGCACCGCAGACGATATCGATAA
>JBOFUF010000344.1:0-12530 GCA_051652445.1 Shewanella sp. | reverse complement strand
GCTCCTGTTATCTGATCTTTTTCGCCGCTGGCATTCCATGCGCTTCTACCGAGTTGACGACCGTGATCGTCAAAGCCGACCCAAAAAGTGCTAGTGAGTACGGGGCTAAAACCGCTGAACCAAGTGTCGCGAGATTCGTTAGTGGTACCTGTCTTACCTGCAATATCATGGCGTTTAATCAGTTTGGCCGCCCGCCAAGCTGTACCTTGCCAACCAGTGCCTTTAGTCCAATCGCCACCCCCCCAAATCACACTTTTCAGTGCTTCGGTGATAAGGAATGCTGTTTGTTCTGAAATGATTTGTGGAGCGTAGCGACCGGTTTGGTCGAAACACTGGGCGACAGGGAGGCTTTCGCTATTGGCATCTGCACTCACACCGGCAAGCGAAATAGGGGCATTCGATGGGAGTGATTGGCTGGAATGATGGCTTGGCTTACAGGCTAATGTTGGATTGGCTTTTTCAATGACATTGCCATAAGCATCTTCGATGCGATCAATATAGAAAGGCTCGAGTAAAAAACCGCCGTTAGCAAATACGTTAAATGCGGTAACGACTTGTAACGGCGTGACTGATGATGAACCTAAAGCAATCGATTCATTGCGAGGCAGGTCGTTAGGATCGAAACCAAATTCAACAAGTTGGGCAATGGTTTCATCGAGCCCTACATGGCGCATAGCACGTACTGACATAACGTTAATTGATTGCGCTAACCCGACTCGTAAGCGTGTTGGACCGCCATAGATATCAGGGGAGTTTTTAGGTCGCCATGCTGTGCCTTGGCTGGTATCGGGTTTATTGATCGGTGCATTATTGATGAGGGTCGCTAAGGTAAAGTCTTTTTCTAATGCAGCGGCATAAATGAAGGGTTTTACGTTCGAACCTAATTGGCGTTTCGCTTGAGTCACTCGATTGTATTGGCTTTGGCTAAAGCTATAACCACCGACTAAAGTGCGAATAGCGCCATTTTTGGGGTCGAGTGACACAGTTGCACTGGCGACTTCAGGCACTTGTGATAATTGCAAATATTGGCCGTTATTACGGACCCAAATACGCTCGCCGACTTTGAGTATGTCAGCTGCTGATTTCGGTACACTACCTTGACGCTTATCAGTAATAAACCGACGGGCCCACTTTAACCCATCCCAAGTAATCACTTTCGTCTCACCATTAGCGATCATTACACTGGCTTGTTGATCTGTAATGCTGATAACGGCGGCGGCTTGTAATTCTTGTACTGAAGCAACCTTGGATAGCTGAGTTTTGATTTCAACTGGCTCAGGTTTTTCATTGGTCCACAACACGGCAGCAGGACCACGATAGCCATGACGTTCATCATAGGCGTAGACGTTATTACGGAGTGCTTGTTGAGCTTTAAGCTGTAGATCCGATGAGATAGTCGTATAGACGTTGTAGCCATTGGTATAGGCTTCTTCTTCACCGTACTTCTGCACCATGTAATCTCTTGCCATTTCAGAAACATAGGGAGCATAGAGATCAATTTCTGCGCCATGATATTTAGCGACTACCGGTTCTTGTAGCGCCGCTTGGTATTCCGCTTGACTGATGTAACCGACTTCATTCATCCGCATTAGGACGACATTTCGCCGAGCTAATGCTCGAGAAGGTGACGTGATCGGATTGAGGGTGGATGGGGCCTTGGGTAGGCCAGCAATGACGGCCAGTTCAGATAAGCTGAGTTCTTGCACATTTTTACCGAAATACACTTGCGCAGCAGCCCCTACGCCGTAAGCTCGTTGGCCTAAGTAAATGCGGTTAACGTAAAGTTCTAAAATTTCATCTTTCGTGAGTAACTCTTCAATGTGATAGGCGATAAAGATCTCTTTCACTTTGCGAATAATTGTTTTATCACGGGTTAAGAAAAAGTTACGTGCAACCTGCATGGTAATAGTGCTTGCCCCCTGCTTTTTCTCGCCAGTGGTTAACATCACTAATGCAGCACGAACTACGCCAACAGGATCGATACCACCATGTTCATAAAAACGGGCATCTTCCGTTGCGATAAATGCTTGTAACAGCGGTTTTGGCACTTCATTTAACGTCAGGGGAATGCGGCGTTTCTCACCGAATTGAGAAATGAGTTTACCGTCACTACTGTAAATGCGTAGAGGTGTTTGAAGTTGCACATTTTTTAATGTTGAAACATCCGGTAAATCCGGCAAAACATAAAAGTATGCTGCCACAATGGCGCCTACGCCCAAAAGGGCTAGACTGAATAGTGCTATAACAATACGTTTTAACCACTTCACCAAAATTTATCCTAATGTTCCGTTAAGTACCACAGTATATAAGGCGCACACGTCTTGGTGAAGTAAAAACGTGAAACTCACAAAATAGCATTTGTAAAATACTGAAACCATTTGTAAAATGCTGAAACATCCGATACAACTAAGCATAACAATGTGATTTTGTGCTAGTCTCCTTTAATTGAAATATAAATAAAAAAAGTGACAATGGATATGCTTTCAAATTTATGGAAGCGGCAGGCTCCACAGATGGTCGGGATTGATATCGGTTCCTATGAAGTTAAAGCCATTTTGTTGAGTAAGACTGCTGACGGATACAAAATATTGAGTCATGCGGCGATACCCATAAAAAAGGGTGCGGTTAACGATCATGATATTCGTGATGCGGATGCCGTAGTCGAATGCCTTAAACAAATAAAACGTAACCTACCGAAATCCGTTAAGTATGCGGCGGTTTCCGTTTCGGGTTCTGCTGTGATGACGAAAGTCATCTACATGGATGCTTCCCTTAATGAAGAAGAGATGGAAGCGCAGATAGAAATTGAAGCTGATAACCTTATTCCATATTCGCTCGACGAAGTCAGTATCGATTTTGAAACCTTAAGTGTAAACAGCACCGATCCTACCAAAGTTGATGTGCTGTTGAGCGCATGCCGCACTGACAACATTGATGTCAGGGTTGATGCACTCGATAGCGTGGATCTTGAGGCTAGAGTCGTTGATGTTGAAGGTTACGCCTTAGGTCGTTCAGCGGAATTAATCCTGGCTCAACTCCCCGAAGGTGCGAAACATAAGGCGGTTGCTATGGTTGATATTGGCGCGAATATGACCACTTTTTCAGTGGTGGAGTCGGGCGAGACGACTTTTATTCGTGAACAAGCCTTTGGGGGAGAGCAATTCACTCAGTCAATATTATCTTTCTATGGTATGTCCTACGAACAAGCTGAGAAAGCAAAAATTGAAGGTGATTTGCCACGAAATTATATGTTTGAAGTCTTATCTCCTTTTCAAACTCAATTGCTACAACAAATAAAGCGTACGCTACAAATTTATTGCACTGCTAGTGGTAAAGATAAAGTCGATTATCTCGTATTATGCGGTGGGACATCTAAATTAGAAGGTATGGTTAATTTACTGGCCAATGAATTAGGTGTTCATACTATTATTGCCGATCCTTTTCAAGGATGCTTGCATGCCGAAGCGTCGGTTAAAAGTGCGCTACAACCTACTGTCAGTAAATTTATGGTTGCTTGTGGCTTAGCATTGAGGAGCTACGGCCAATGGCGAACATAAACCTACTCCCTTGGCGAGAAGAGGCGAGAGAAAAACAAAAGCGTGATTATATTGGCATTTTAGCTGCAGTATTTTTAGCATCAGGGATTTTAGTCTATGTTGCAGTATCGTTATTAGATCTGATGACAGACGAGCAAAAAGCGCGTAATGCTTATTTGCAATCAGAAATTACTCTGCTCGAAACACAAATTTCTGAGATTAGAAAAATTACTGAACGTAAGAAAGACATTGAGCGCCGTACAGACATTATTCTTAATCTACAGCAGTCCCGTAATTTGCCGACTCATGTTTTAGATGAACTCGTTCGCATTGTTCCTCCAGGAATATATCTCTCTAGCCTCGAAAAAAAGGGCAGTTTACTGTTGATAGAGGGACGTAGCGAATCAAATAATAACGTTGCGAACATGATGCGTAAGATGAAAGCCTCGGAATGGTTAACTGACCCTAATATGCAGTCGATAGTGACCCATAATGAAGAGTTGCGTCAATTACAGCGTTTTAGTTTGAGAGTCACGATTAAAGGCGCGAATCGCGATGAGCCTGAAAAAATGACAAAAGGAGCGAGTAAATGAAGCTCGATCTAAGTCAATTTAATGATATCGATTTTGAAAACATTGGTGGTTGGCCAAACCAAGTTAAAGCCTTTTTTTCAGTTCTGTTAGCGCTTTGCGTGTTGGCAGCAGGTTATTTTTTGGTTATCTCAGATTCGATAGATATTTATACCGCAGAGCAAGACAGAGAAGTGCTACTCAGAGATGATTTTAAAAATAAGTATCAACTAGCGGCAAACTTAAAACTCTATCGAGAGCAGTTAGCGAAGATGGAAGAGCAATTTGCTGAGTTACTCAAGATGCTGCCCTCTGAGAATGAAATGCCAGGATTGCTAGATGATTTAACCTTTGTGGCAACAGATGCAGGACTCAAAATTAATAGTTTAAATTGGGAGGTGGAAATTCAGCGAGATTTTTATATTGAGTTTCCAATTAAAATGTCTGTGACGGGAGATTATCATCAGCTAGGTAGCATGGTGAGTGGTGTCGCTAAACTGCCACGTATCGTCAGTCTCCATGATTTTATTATTAAGCGAGATGATGCTGGCAACTTAGCAATGGACATCTTAGCCAAGACTTATCGCTTTAAAGAAGGTGCAGAACTACCGCCTGAAAAGTCGGCTGATAAGGGGAAGAAATAATGAAATTCTTATCTCTATTCGTGTTGAGTTTTTTTTTAATGGGATGTGTTGGTGATCGCAGTGATTTAGAGCTATTTGTTACTACAACTAAAGCGCAACACGTTGCTCATATACCTCCCTTGAAAGAGCCGCCAAGATTTGAGCACTTTGCCTATCAAGCCGAGTTAATGCGTAGCCCTTTCGTGCCTCCTTCGCGTGAATTAACGGAGGAAGTAGTCGATACCAGCAAAGATTGTTTACAGCCGGATTTAAAGCGTCGAAAAGGGCGGTTAGAAACTTATCCTTTAGATAATTTAAAAATGCGCGGCACCTTGAGTCAAACAGATACGACTTGGGCGTTAGTGGAGGCGGGTGACAGTAGTGTGTATAGGGTAGGTGTTGGCGAGTATTTGGGTTTGTTTAATGGACATATTTCTAAAGTTACTTCACAACATGTCGAAGTAGTAGAATTAATTCCAGATGGTTCTGGTTGTTGGTCCCCGAGGACGAGCAATTTAGAGCTGTCTGGAGAATAACAAGCGAAGGATGAGGAAATAATGAAATCTTCTGCCGCGATAAAAATCCCGTTAATATCTTCAGGCTTAATCAAGTCTGTTATTGGGATCGCACTGGTATTTGGAATTTTGCCATCAAGTTTTGCGGCAAATCGATTAATGGATGTTAAATACCATGCTCTGGTTGACCACCAATTAGAGCTAGAGTTAGTCTTTGAAGAGGCAGTCACTCCGCCTGTTATAGACTCAAATGCCTCGCCTGCTGAGTTAGTATTAACCTTTGGCAATAGTGTTTCAGGCTTATCTAAGGATCGTTTGCCGATTAATCAAGTGGGCGTGACTGAGATAAGTACTGAGCAGCAAGACACTGATCTTAAAGTGACTTTACAAATGTTAAAAGTGAAGCCTTACCAAGGTGCAGTAATAGGTAATTCATACCGGCTTACTATCAATGATGCTGTAGCGGGCGCTCAGGCTCAGGTAGACAACCCTTTCGTGAATAGCATTAAAAATATCGATTTTCGTCGTAATGAAAAGGGTGGCGGTGAGCTATTAGTCTATTTAAATAACCGCTCAGTTGCAGCGAATGTGGAGCGAGTCGGTGCTAAGCTCGAAGTGAACCTATATAACACTGACATAAAAAGTGATTTGCTTTATGTGATGGATGTGAACGATTTTTCAACACCAGTAAAAAGTTTTGAGACATTTAAAGAAGATCTAACAACGCGTATTTTGGTTGATGTTACTGGTGAATATGAGTTTAGTTACAAGCAAGAAGATAATCTCTTTAGGCTCTCAATGAATAAAGTCGAGAGAGTCGCTACAAATAAAGAGGTTAAAAAATACAATGGTCGTACTTTGTCGCTTAATTTTCAAAAGATTCCTGTTCGTACTGTGTTGCAAATTATTGCTGACTATAACAATTTTAACTTAGTTACCAGTGACACAGTGGAAGGCGATATCACGTTGAGATTGGACGATGTCCCTTGGGATCAAGCTTTGGACTTGATCTTGAAAACCAAAGGGTTGGATAAACGGATAGAAGGTAATATCTTAATGGTGGCGCCGAGTGAAGAGTTGGCGATCCGTGAAAGTCAAAACCTTAAAAACAAGCAAGAAGTTAAAGAATTAGCGCCGTTATATTCTGAGTACTTGCAAATTAATTATGCCAAAGCGACCGACATTGCTGAGCTGCTTAAAAGCGCAGACTCAAGCTTGCTTTCGCCACGCGGCTCAGTCGCTGTCGATGAACGTACCAACACTGTACTGGTAAAAGATACGGCTGAAATGATTGAGAATATCCATCGTCTAGTTGGAGTACTCGATATCCCGATTCGTCAAGTACTGATAGAGTCACGTATGGTAACAGTCAAAGACGATGTGTCTGAAGACTTAGGTATACGTTGGGGCGTAACAGATCAACAGGGTAATAACGGCAGTTCTGGAACATTAGAGGGGGCGGGTGACATCGCTAATGGTAAAGTGCCATCATTGAACGATCGTCTGAACGTGAATTTACCTGCGGCAGCGATTAATCCGGCCAGTATTGCTTTCCATGTTGCTAAGTTGGCTGACGGTACTATTCTTGATTTGGAGTTGAGTGCGTTAGAGCAAGAAAACAAGGGGGAGATTATCGCCAGTCCTCGTATAACCACCTCAAATCAAAAGGCGGCTTATATTGAGCAAGGTGTTGAGATCCCTTATGTGCAGTCGACTTCCAGCGGTGCAACTTCGGTTGAGTTTAAGAAAGCCGTGTTGTCTCTACGGGTTACGCCACAAATTACCCCAGATAACCGAGTGATTTTGGATTTAGAAATCACCCAAGATTCTCAGGGTAAGACGGTCGATACGCCAACGGGCCCGGCTGTCGCCATCGACACCCAGCGTATCGGTACTCAGGTGTTGGTTAATAACGGTGAGACCATAGTCCTTGGCGGTATTTATCAACAAAATTTGATCAGTCGTGTGAGTAAAGTACCTATCTTAGGAGACATTCCTTTAGTCGGTTTCCTATTTAGAAACACAACTGACAAGAATGAGCGTCAAGAACTACTTATTTTCGTTACCCCTAAAATAGTTGGTGAGAAGATCTAAGCACTTGCTGTGTATCGACTAAAGCCAGCAGCAATCGCTGGCTTTGTTATTGCAGGAATACAATTATTTGCATAAATAGCGCACATGGCTTGCCATAGTAGACCTTAAGCTGAGATAATCCTCGGTCAAGTCTCATAAGAGCAAGGTAACATATAGGTCGGCTTGATGTTGAGTCGATATAGGCATACTTTTCAATAAGATTCAGACGTACAAGAAATGGCTGAAAAACGTAATATTTTTCTGGTAGGCCCTATGGGCGCAGGTAAAAGCACAATTGGTCGCCATCTGGCGCAAATGCTGCATTTAGAATTCCACGATTCGGATCAAGAGATTGAACAACGCACAGGCGCTGATATTGCTTGGGTGTTTGACGTCGAAGGTGAGGAAGGCTTCCGTCGTCGTGAAGCTCAGGTTATTGCTGATTTGTCTGAAAAACAAGGTATCGTCCTTGCCACCGGTGGTGGTTCAGTACAAAGCAAAGATATCCGTAATCATCTGTCTGCTCGTGGCATTGTGGTTTACCTGGAAACCACTATCGACAAACAGGTTGCTCGTACTCAAAGAGACAAGCGACGCCCATTATTGCAAGTGGATGATCCTCGAGAAGTGTTGGAGAATCTCGCAGAGATCCGTAATCCATTGTACGAAGAAATTGCCGATGTGATTGTTAAAACCGATGATCAAAGCGCAAAGATCGTCGCCAATCAGATTATTGAGCAATTAGGTTTTTAGGCAGAATTTATGAAACAAATTCAGGTTAATTTAGGTGTACGTAGTTATCCCATTTACATTGACCAGAATTTGATGAGTGATGGCGAGACCTTGTCTCGCTACCTGCTTAAAAAGCGTATTCTTATCGTCACCAATGAAACTGTCGCGCCTTTGTATCTCAAGCAGATTCAAGAGACGATGGCTTCGTTTGGTGAGGTAGAGAGTGTTATCCTTCCCGATGGCGAGCAATTCAAAGACTTAACACACCTAGATATTATTTTTACTGCATTGCTGCAGCAAAACTACGGTCGAGACTCTGTGCTGGTGGCTTTGGGTGGCGGTGTGATTGGTGATATGACGGGCTTTGCTGCGGCATGTTATCAGCGCGGGATTGATTTTATCCAAATTCCGACAACCTTATTATCGCAAGTGGATTCTTCCGTTGGCGGTAAAACGGCTGTTAATCATCCTCTTGGTAAAAACATGATTGGGGCCTTTTATCAGCCACAAATCGTGCTTATCGATACCTTATTCCTACATACGCTTCCTGCACGCGAATTTTCTGCGGGTATGGCGGAAGTGATTAAGTATGGGATCATGTGGGATGCAGATTTTTTCCAATGGCTTGAACATAATGTCACGGCACTGAAAGCTTTAGATGCCCAAGCATTAGTTTACGCTATCTCCCGTTGCTGTGAGATTAAGGCCGATGTTGTTAGCCAAGATGAAACCGAGCAAGGTGTGCGAGCTTTGTTAAATCTAGGTCATACCTTTGGTCATGCGATTGAAGCAGAAATGGGTTACGGTAATTGGCTACATGGTGAAGCCGTGTCAGCTGGCACAGTCCTTGCTGCTAAAACAGCTAAGGCACTGGGGCTTATCGATGAGTCAATTGTTTGTCGTGTCATACAGTTGCTGCAGGCTTTTGATCTTCCAGTGAGTGCGCCGGAATCAATGGATTTCGACAGTTTCATTCAACATATGCGACGCGATAAAAAAGTTTTAGGCGGTCAGATTCGACTGGTACTCCCTACGGCAATTGGTCGTGCGGATGTGTTTAGTCAAGTCACTGAATCTACCCTTGAACAGGTTATTCGCTGCGCATAAAAACTGTGTGGTGGGCGAGTGACGTTTCAGGGTTCTATCTTGCTTCCTTCTCAGGAAGCACTCATACAAAGAATGCATCATGTTGCCAGTTATAGCGATCAGCTACTGGTGCTTTCTGGTGTCAGCGGCTCAGGTAAAACGACCTTAGTTACTGGGTTAGCAACGGATTTTGACGAGTCAAATGCAGCATTTGTGATTTGCCCTATGCATGCTGATAGCGCTGAGATCCGTCGGAAAATTCTGGTCCAGCTAATTTCAGCGCCGATTTTTGATGACGATATTCCCCTTGCGGATACACTCTTGCGCCTGGCGAGCACACAAACTAAACCCTTACATATTATTATCGACGATGCGCATTTATTACCTAAAGCTCTGTGGGCTGAGTGTATTATTCTCAATCAAATCCAATGTGCGGGTAAAAATATTGCCATCACGCTCACTGTGCCGCCAGTATTTTTAGCCGATTTATTACCTCAATTACCCGAGCAATTACGGCGGCAAATATTGCCTATCAGTATTGAGCCGCTCAGCCTGCCAGAACGTGAAGCCTTGTATCAAACATTACTCAGATACAGCAATCAAAATCCGTTTACGCCAAGGGAAATTGTGCGTAGCCTGCTTGAGAAGCAAGCGGGTACGCCGCAGGAAGTGGTCAATCTTTTAGATAAAGCCTTGCATAGCGAACCAGAGAAAACACCGGCTTCGATGACATCTAAAACGATGATGGCGATTGCTGTGGGTATGATATTAGCGTTAGTGATTTGGCTTGCTGTTACTCCGCCATTTTCTGAGGATCCGCTCCCAGATACTGCAATTTTTCCCGCGATAGATTCACCCGCTTTCTTGTCTTATGGGCAAAATGTGTTAGCCCCCTATTTTACTTTGCGTACTGAACGATTAAAGGGAACCGCTGAAGCTGCTGCACTCAGCTCTACAGCAAAAACAGTACCGACAGCCGACCCCCTAAGTGAATTCCACGGTGAGGCACCCCATCCAGAGCCTGATGATGCTGCTTTCGCAAGCATTGGTGAAGCCAGTAGCAAGTCTGTTGGTGAGGATGAGTCGCTCGTGGATATAATGTCTCAAGCTAACATCGTGGATGTTCAGCCTTCCCACTCTGCTGAGGTAGCAAAGGTTATAGCGCCGTTGACTCAGGCGGTTTCGGATAGAGAAAAGCCACGAACAGGCTATACCGTACAAATAGCGAGCATTAGTCAGTTAGATACCTTGCGTTCGATGCTAAAGAGCCTTGAAAGTGTAGAAGGGGTTCGTGTTGTCAAATATAGACAGTGGTGGGTTGTTCTCGTTGGTCACTATAGTACTCGTCAGTTAGCTTCGAGTGCGGCAGCACAATTGGTTAAAGAGCATCGTTTTAAGCAACCTTTGGTCAGGAAATGGACCGATCTGAAAGATTATCAAGTGGAAGATAGTCTCACAAATCGTGAAATTTCAGAATAAACAGAGTACAATCATGGCCTTTATTTTTGTCGGCATTCCTCAAGTTAAATGATAAAAAAACACAGAGCCTTCCTTAAGTGGGCTGGCGGTAAATTTAAGTTGGTCGATGATTTGGCCACCTATTTACCTGCAGGAGAGCGTTTAGTTGAGCCATTTGTCGGTGCGGGATCCGTTTTTTTGAATACGGATTATCCTAGCTACCTGCTCTGTGACATTAATCAGGACTTGATCGAGTTATATCAGATAGTGAAGCATCAACCAGAAGCATACATTGCCGCAGCTAAAGCATTGTTTGTCGATGAGATGAATCAAAAGGAAGCTTATTATCAGGTACGAACCGATTTTAATAAATGCCGCGATCCCTTCCAGCGTTCAGTGTATTTCCTTTATTTAAATCGTCACGGTTTCAATGGTTTATGCCGTTACAATCGTAAGGGGGGATTCAATGTCCCCTTTGGCTCCTATAAAAAACCTTATTTCCCCGAAAAGGAGATCTGGGCCTTTTCTGAAAAAGCACAACGTGCTGAGTTTCAATGTATTGGTTACGAAAAGGCCTTTGAGCAGACACGCAGTGGTGATGTTATCTATTGCGATCCCCCTTATGCGCCATTATCCACCACCTCCAGTTTCACGACTTATGTGGGTGCCGGTTTTAGTTTAGATGATCAAGCACTGCTGGCTCGTCATTCGCGCCATACCGCATTAGAGCGGGGTATTCCGGTGTTGATCAGTAATCACGATATTCCATTAACTCGCGAGTTATATCGCGGTGCACATTTAGCTAAAATTCAAGTACAACGTAATATTAGCCAAAACGGTAGTGGTCGCAACAAGGTCGATGAGCTGATGGCGTTATATGATGAAAACTATGATCCAAAAGATGATGAGCTGACCATTTAGCTCAGTACTTGTTCTACGAGGAACATGATACTTGCCACTAAGATGGCTGCTAATAACATAGCCATTAAGATGTAAGGTATTGGTGAGCGGGTTTGGAAATCTCGTGTACGATTTTTATTCGTTTGCACACCGAAAAAAGCGGCGACGGTACTGTGAAATATTCGCCAAATGCGATTAAGCATTAATAGGCGAAACGCGACGTGGTGGGCTTGAGATCATCCATAGGCTTATCTTGGTGGCCATGCAGTAATTCAAGCAAATCGACAAAGTGAAACTGACTTGAACGGTTGTTGCCTGTCAGCCATGTCTTCCAGCTTAAGGTCTGTGCTTGATTGGCGCAGCGATTATTCGGATGACTACTGGGCAGTGCACTGTTGTAACGAGTGTTATTACTACAGGCGCAAGAAGCGGTTTCGGTATTTTCGGTCATTTTTTCAACGCCAAAAGCCATCATGGCCACTACAACTGCAGTTAATGCCAACATCATGGATGACTTAAATGTCACCGATCTAACATAGTATGAAAACGGACTAAACTGCTGCATCAAAATACTTCCTTTGGAATGAATCCGCATTGCGCCTCGAGTATAACAAACTTGCTTTGTTTATTAACAAAAAACTATCAAATCTGGCTCAAATTGTTGGAAGTATTAGCCGGCTTTACTAAATAAAAGCGAAAATTTACTGTTTTCGCAAGGGAATACGGTAATTTGCTGACATCGACATTATGTATCAATTGCCAGAAATGTGGCTTTAGCTATAGAGGCTTAGCTGAGCTCAGGGTAAAATAAAGCACTTTTTATCCCATTAGCAGCGAGTATTTTATGCGTCCATTCTTGATTGCTCCATCGATTTTATCTGCCGATTTTGCCCGTTTGGGTGACGATGTACAAGCCGTGTTAGATGCGGGAGCCGACGTAGTGCATTTTGATGTAATGGATAATCACTATGTTCCGAATTTAACCATAGGCCCTATGGTGTGCCAAGCGCTGCGTAACTATGGTATTACCGCCGATAT
>JBOFUF010000343.1:0-3454 GCA_051652445.1 Shewanella sp. | reverse complement strand
CAGTTGTTTACTGGTATCAACCCCGAGTTGCTGCATTAAATGAGCTTGACGCACGAGATTGCCTTTGCCCGATGACAGCTTATTCATGGCGCTGTGATAGGTTTTTTCGGCGTTATCTAAGGCGCGGCCGAGTTTTTCCATGTCTTCAATATAACCACATAACTTGTCGTAAATGCGACCCGCTTGTTTGGCAATGGTTTGAGCGTGCTGGTTTTGATATTCGTAGCGCCAAATATTGTTAATGGTGCGTAGGGCCACCAGCAAATTCGTTGGACTGACTAACATGATATTTTGCTCGAGGGCAAAATTGACTAAGCTAGGGTCATGCTCTAATGCCAGTAAAAATGCGGGTTCAATAGGAATAAACATCAACACATAATCGAGGCTTTTCAGCCCATGCAGATGTTGATAATCTTTTTGACTCAAGCCTTTAATGTGACTGCGAATGGAAATGACATGCTCGTTAATCGCCTGTTGGCGTAGTGCCGGATCGTCACTGTTGAAGTAGCGCTCATAACTGACCAGCGACATCTTCGCATCGATAACCACATCTTTATTTTCTGGCAGATGCACAATCACATCCGGCTTAAAGCGTTTACCGCTATCATCCTTGAGATCTTGTTGAGTATGGTACTCATGGCCTTCACGCAAACCGCTTTCTTGCAATACGCGATCGAGGATCACTTCACCCCAGTTACCTTGCTGTTTGTTATCACCCTTGAGCGCGCGGGTCAGGTTGATGGCATCTTGGCTCATTTTGAGATTGAGAGTCCTTAGGTGCTCAAGTTGATGTTTGAGGGCGCTGCGCTCGGATTGTTCGTGGGTGTAGGATTCACGAATTTGTTGTCTAAACCCTTCAAGCTGTTGTTTTAACGGCCCAAGTACGCCTTCGAGTTGACTGGCATTTTGGTGCTTAAAATTTTCGCTGCGTTCTTCAAAAATACGGTTTGCGAGGTTTTCAAATTGGGTTTGTAACCGCACTTCGGCAGATTCTAAACTGACAATTTTATCCTGCAGTGATTCTTGCTGGGCATCGGCCTTGGCTTGAATGGTTTGCTGCATGGCATTGGATTTCGACAGCGCTAATTGAATTTCTACCTGACGGCGCTGGCTATCATTTAATTGCTGCTCTAAGGCGGGCACGCGTTCGGCTAAGGCTTCGGCTTTGCCCAGTTGTCCAATGTTGAGTTCAAGGCGCTGCTGGTATTGACGTAATTGGGCTTCTTTGTCATCCACCAGAATTTGCTGTTGCGCTAAGGATAATTCCGCATCTTCATTCACTTGGCGCATTTCTTGCTCAAGTTCATCTTTAAGTTGTTGCCAGCGTTGGCGGGTGAGTCTTTGATTGAGCAAGGCACCGATCAACAGGCCTAAGAAGGCAATGGCGAGAAGGCCGATGATTTCGGCGACGGAAAAAGATTGAAAAAATGGCATGTTCAATAGCACTCCTTTAGCATTGGTGCTTAGGTTCGCACGCTCCCCTACAGGCTTCAAGCTCTTTAATCAACTATCTCTGTGCATAATGCTTGAATGTGTAAGTCTTATACGTTTAAGGTGAATTTATTCACCGACCGAAAGTTTTTCTCGTATTAGCCTGTCTCTATACCAGTGAACAACGCAGACAAGCAACGCAGCCGAGCACAGGACAGGTTTTTATCCTTCGGTAGGCTTCATTTAGATGGTAGAGGTGTCAATTGGCTAAACAGTCCCGTTTTACCCCAGGTATTCTTAAAAAAGCGCAGTGGCACATGCAAGACAATCAAGTGACCCCAGAAGCGGTGTTTCGCTCGCGCCGGCAAATTGTAAAAGCCATGGGACTTGGTGCTATCGGTGCCAGTGTGCCAGGTTACGTGCAGGCCGGCTTATTCGATTTATTTGGCGATCAACCTAAGTCTTCATTTATCACTACGCCACTGACCTTTCAAACCAACAAGCATTACGGTGACACTGATGTGTTAACCCCGTTTGATAAAGTGACGCAGCATAATAATTTTTACGAGTTTGGCACCGACAAGCAAGATCCCTTCAATAATGCCCAAGGCTTTAAAGTCGATCCTTGGCAACTGCGTATCGAAGGTGAAGTAGAACGGCCCATGACCTTAGAGGTGAATGATCTGACTAAAATGTTCCCGCTTGAGGAGCGTCATTATCGGCTGCGCTGCGTGGAGGCTTGGTCTATGGTGATCCCTTGGGTGGGGTTCCCGCTGGCGGCATTATTGAAAAAAGTTGGCGTGACCAGTAAGGGCAAATATGTCGCCTTTGAAACCGCCTTCGATCCCGAGCAAATGCCGGGGCAGAAGAGCCGATTAATGGGCGGCGGTATTCATTATCCCTATGTTGAAGGCCTCACGATAGCCGAAGCCATGAACGATTTAACCTTAATGTCGGTGGGTTTGTATGGCAAAACCTTACCAGCGCAGAACGGCGCGCCCATTCGTTTAGTGGTACCGTGGAAATACGGCTTTAAGAGCATTAAATCAATCGTGCGCATTCGTGTTATGGATAAACAACCGCCGACCAGCTGGAATCAGCTGGCCTCACACGAGTATGGTTTTTTTGCCAACGTTAATCCGGCGGTGGACCATCCGCGTTGGTCGCAGGCCACTGAGCGTCGTATCGGCGAGGGGGGATTATTCTCTGCTACCCGCATCGATACCCAGCCGTTCAACGGTTACGGCGAGTTTGTGGCTTCACTGTATGACGGCATGGATCTGAGGACATACTATTGATGCTGCTTTGTTGTTTGGGAATACGCCATTACGCGGGGACCACCTATGCTGAGATTAACTGCTAAGCACTTGTTTTGGCTAAAGGTGTTATTTCATTTATTGGGTTTAGTGCCCATCACCTATCTTGTGCTCACTGTGGCGCTTGGCCGTGCGGGTGGCGATCCCGTGCAGCACATTATTCACTTCACCGGCCTAGGTGCATTAAATGCGCTAGCGGCGACCTTGCTGATCTCACCGATTGCCAAGTTGACCCAGCAAGGTTTGCTGATGCAGACTCGCCGTTTAGTCGGCTTATATGTGTTCGCCTATGCCACTTTGCATATTTTTGCCTTTTTGAGTTTAGATCTGTTGTTTGCTTGGGAATTATTATTTCGCGACGTGTTAACACGGCCGTACATTTTAGTCGGCGCGGTGGCGTATCTCACCGTAACGGCTTTAGCCATCACCTCCTTTAAGGCCGTGATGCGTAAGATGGGGCGGCGTTGGCAAACCTTGCACAATGGCGTGTATTTAGTGGCGATATTGGCGCCAATCCATTTTTACTGGTCGGTAAAGTCAGAAATCATTGAGCCTAGCCTGTATATTCTAGGTTTTAGTGTGCTGCTGCTGTGGCGCATACCTTGGTTTACCCGCCTCTTTAGCCGAAAAAGAGTCAATGTGAATGTTAAAGGTCAAGCTTAAGGATGGACGCGATAAAACGGCGATAACACAGACTCTTACACATT
>JBOFUF010000342.1:0-3568 GCA_051652445.1 Shewanella sp. | reverse complement strand
ATACGCCGCCGCAGAGCACGATAGGGAGGTGTTGATACTTTGCAGCATAATTGCAAATAGCATCACCTAATGTGTGTAAAAAGGCGCGGGCGATGGCATCGCGTTTATTGCCTGTTAGCGGTGGTGCTGTCATTAATTCAACTATCTGCTTGAACATTTCGCAGCTACGCCACTGGTCGGTGTCAAGAGGTAAGTTAAGTGGGATGACGTCAAGGGCTAATGCATCGGCGCGATTGGCCGCGGCTTCAATCGCCATGCCTGCTTGACCTTCAAACAGTGTGGTTTCGATTAAGCCTAATGCGCAGGCGAGGGCATCGAATAGCCGCCCGACTGAGGAGGTTTTTATCGCGCTGCCGTTCTGCCAGATCTTATGTAAGTTAGTCAGGGTGTTTAGGCGCAGGGTGTTTAATATCGGTAATTGTAATGCCAGTACAGCATCGAGGCTCATTTGCTCGAACAACAATGCCAGCAACAACCTCACGGGTTGCTTAATGGCTTGCTCGCCGCCCAGCAGGGCGATAGGCGCAAAGTGCGCCAGGCGCTGCGCTTTATCGAGCGTAGTGAATAGTACTTCACCGCCCCATAAACTGCCATCGTCGCCAAGCCCTGTACCGTCAAAACTAAAGCCCAATACGGGATCGCGATATTGATTAACGGCCATGACGCTGAGCACATGGGCATGGTGGTGTTGCACCGATAAACACGGGTTTTGACGGGTTTCGCTGAGTTTGACGCTCGAGTTTGAGTGCATTTCAGCCCAACGCGACGGAGCATAATCGGGGTGTTTATCGCGAATAATAAGAGTCGGTGCAAAGTGATACAACCGCGCAAAAGTGGCTAAGGTGCGCTCAAAATACTGCTCGGCGCTGACGCTGAATAAATCGCCAATATGCGGACTTAAAAACACATTATTGCCAAAGCCTAAGGCGATGGTATTTTTTTGCTGTGCGCCCACGGCCAAAATCGATTGGGTCAGCGGTATCTCTAAGGGAAAACTTAACGGTGCATAGCCGCGGGCGAGGCGCAGTACTTGCACCTCTGCAGGCAAATCCATGTGTGGCTGGATCACTTGCACCACACTGTCATCGCAGCCATTAATAATCGGCCGATGATGATCAACTATCGCATCCACCACATGGCTTAAGTGACCAATAAGCTCATCACAATCAGTGATGATAGGTTCACCGGAAATATTGGCGCTGGTCGCAACTAATGGCCCTTTGAAGAGACCTAATAGCAAATGATGCAGCGGTGTATAGGGTAAAAATACCCCGAGTTTATTCAGATCCGGGGCAACCGCTAAGCTGAGATCATGTTCGGCTCGGCAGCTCATCAGCACTATGGGCTTTTCCTGCGAACTGAGCACTTGCCACTCGGCATCCGTCCCTGTGACATACTGCTGCGCCATGGTGATATCCGCCATCATTACCGCTAGCGGCTTGGCTTGGCGCTGTTTTCGCAGCCTCAGTGTGTTGACTGCATTGTCGCTGCGGGCATCACAGATTAAGTGAAATCCACCCAGCCCCTTAATCGCCAAAATCTGCCCTTGGTGTAATCTGTCAACCGCCGCCGTCAGTACCTCAAGGTCCGTACTCAATTCAGGTGTGCTGACATTTGAGGCACTGGGAATGATGTCTTCCCCTTGCGGTGTTTTTAAACTGAGTCTGGGGCCACAGGCAGGGCAACTTACGGGCTGGGCATGATAACGGCGGTCGAGTGGGTGTTGGTATGCTTTGGCGCACTCGGGGCACATAGTAAAATCGACCATGGCTGTGTTATGGCGATCATAGGGTAAGGCATTGATAATAGTGTATCTTGGGCCGCAGTTAGTGCAATTAGTGAAGGCATAGCCAAAGTGGCGATCATCAGGATTATGTATATCGTTCAAGCAATCTTGGCAGGTGCTTTTATCCGCCGATACCGCGACGTGGGCGCCCATTGGTGCCCTTGAGTTATCGGCGTCATTCGTGTCGCTTTTTATGATCTCAAATGCGGTTTCACCCAATAAAATGTCCAGTGGCGTTTGGATGATATGATCGATACGGGCGAGTGGCGGCGGGGTGGTATTGAGTACAGTGATAAAGCGAGTGAGGTTTTCATCAGTACCTTGCAGCTCAATGGTCACGCCTTTGGCATTGTTGAGTACAGTGCCCGTCAGTTGACACTCAAGGGCATAACGATAGACAAAGGGGCGAAATCCCACCCCTTGTACTATGCCAGAGATCTGCAGTTGACAACGCTTTAACGCGGCGCCCTTGTGGACAAGGTATTCCAACGCGAGCCTTCGTTTTATCTGCAGGTCACTGTGCTTTTTGTGGCGATGATTATGTTTATGCAATTTCATTCGATGTGAGTTAACTTTTGAGGTCCTCATCATGGGTATTCAGCTTGCGCTGCTTAACGTAAAGTGCCCCAACGGCTAAGTTATTACCGTCTAAATCGAGACTTCGATTGATCACTAAGGGGAAGTTTTTGCCTAGGCGTAAACTGATACGTTTGCATAGGGTTTCATTGATTAATTCATTGCCCGCTAAGGCTATATTGTGCACGCCGATATTTAAATCGATATGTTCGAGCCAGTGTGATAAATAGTCGGCCAGTGAGTCTTGCATCGCAAAGGCAAGCTGGCTTGGATCGTCATTGCCCGCAATACGAAAACTTAATACCGTGCCTAAGGTTTTACACCAATTTAGGCTGCGGTGGGCTTCACCTTTGGTTAACGGATAATCGATACGCGGTGCATTGGCACCGTGGTAGCGCATGGCGGCGGCCATGAGTGCATCGCTAAGTCTTGCTTGGGTTTGAGTCTCTTCTTGGGTGTTGAGGCCAATTAATATGGCAGCAATCGCCCACAGGCTTTGTAAGTTGTCCCGTCTGCCGTGAAGCTTTAGGCTTAAGAGTTTTAGGTAATCTTCTGGGAACAAGCTCTTAAATTTTTGCGCGACAGCTTTTTGTGGGCTGTTGTCTAATTGATGAAAAATATCGTAGCCGTTATCGGGTAACTGGGGGAGCGCAAAGAAAAGTTCAGTATTGCCCTTATTATCGCAGGTGACAATTTGACTGGCGTGGGTATGGCTTAAGTAAATGATGGCCGCATTTTTTGCCTGTTTGTGACGGGTAAATTTACCGTTGAGTAGGGCACTCAATAGCGCCGCGTCTGCGACAGTGTGATTTGTTGTACTGGCGATATGTTGATTATTATCGCTTTGAATACCTGTGTTATGAATATCACTGTCTTTATTCGATAGTGCCTGAGCTAATATAGCCACACTCAGTTCACCTTGGTGTGAGTGTGAACGTGGACGTGAGCGTTTCACTGCTTGCCATTGGGCTTGATAACCGTGAAGACTGACCTTTTCCCTTAAGGGTTCAGGGGCGATAAAGTGCTGGGTTTGAGTATGGGTAGAGCCTAAATCTTTGCTCTTAATTTGTGCCCAAGCGCCATCACCCCAGGCGAGTTTCGGCCTATTATGCGGCCCTTGAATATAAACCCAATCGACTCCTTTTTGTCGCAATACTTCAGCGAGCACTAACACCACTCGGCTGTAGGCAAAGCAAATGTCGTACA
>JBOFUF010000341.1:0-8535 GCA_051652445.1 Shewanella sp. | reverse complement strand
GCTAAGCAGTTTCGATTAACTCAACACCTGTGAGTGTCCACACAGATTTCTTGTTTTATCTTGTTAAAGAGCAACTCAACTTCGTAAGAGAAGGTGAGTACCACACTGAGCGTCAAACGCTTCCAGTTGGCTTGGGCTGCGTATTCTACGCGTTTCCCGCTTCGCGTCAAGGAGTTTTTTTCAACTTCTTGTTGCGATTGAATTAAGTGCTTAAAAACCACTCAACTCAACCTGGCTCAGTAACTTGCTTAGCATTCGCTAGCGCCGTCTGCCGTGTCAGTGGATGCGCATTATAGGGAGATTGAGAAAGTGTGCAACCCCTATTTTTAAGATAATTATCATTTCCTCACTGTTCGTTGGATATTTGACCTGACCCGCTAGTTTTTAACCTTTATAATGCTAAAAACCACTCAATTAGGGACTTTTCTATGTCAAGGCCACTCAGAACTTACCAAGGTATTCAGCCTCAATTAGGTAATAACGTATATGTAGATGAAGCTTCGGTGCTTGTTGGCGATATTGCGTTAGATACTGATGCCAGTATTTGGCCTATGGTGGCGGCGCGTGGTGATGTTAACCATATTCGTATTGGTAAGCGCTCGAACGTGCAAGACGGTAGCATATTGCATGTGACGCGTAAGTCTGCTGCTCGTCCCGATGGTCATCCACTGATTATTGGTGATGATGTGACGATTGGTCACAAGGCTATGCTGCATGGTTGCAAAGTCGGTAACCGAGTATTAGTGGGCATGGGTGCGATTATTCTCGACGGTGCGATTTTAGAAGATGATGTTATCTTAGGAGCAGGCTCTTTAGTGCCACCGGGCAAGGTACTACAGAGTGGCTATTTATATGTAGGCAGCCCAGCTAAGCAGGCTCGCCCATTAACGCCTGCCGAAATCGCCTTTTTGCCAGAATCAGCCGACAACTATGTCAGACTGAAAAACGAATACTTAGTCGAGTTACAAAACCGCTAGTCATTTATCGTTAGTCGCTTGGTGCCACTACAGCGATAAATGAAGGCGACAGAGACTTATACCATCTGCCGCCTTTTACTATTTGCTGACTCAGAAAACGATTTGCTACATCTCGCAATGACATTAACCTAAGTGGACTGCGCCAAACTCATCAAATGCTTCGGCTTCAATTAAGTCTTCCGCCATTTCTTCGGCATCAAATCTCACCGCATCAAACAATGCCAGCATAGCGGCGGCTTCATCGGCACTCGGCTGCTTGGAGAAATCATTCAGCTCGGCTAACTTATTCACACTGATATAGCACTTAATGTTCACCCCCTGTGACTGCGCGATAAAGCAAACTCGCTTTTGGGTGTTATCCCAATATTGCAATTCGGGGAAAAGAATACTTTGATTCATGCTACCTACTTAGGCTCGGCCATTAATTTATCCCGTAAAAGAGTTAACACTACTTGAGTGTCGGGCTCGATACCTCGCCATAATGTAAAACTCTTAGCTGCTTGTCCGACTAACATACCAAGCCCATCAATAACCTTAGCCGCACCTTGGGATAGCGCCCATTGATTAAAAGCGGTGACCGAGGCGCCATACATCATGTCATAACAAACGGTTTGCGTGCTGATGATATGCGCTGGCACGGGTGGCAACTCGCCCGCAAGGCTCGCCGAAGTTGAGTTAATGACGATATCGAACTCGCCCGCAAGCTCGCTCATTTCTACGGCGGCGACCCGATTTACGAAAGCACCGTTATCCACCGAAGTAAAGATATCAACTAACCGCTGCGCCTTAGTGTGGGTGCGATTACTGATGGTCAGCTGCGCAATCCCTGCATTTAATAACGGCAGAATACAACCACGCGCCGCGCCGCCCGCACCAATGAGTAACACGCGCTTATTTTGCAAGCTGCCTAAGTGAGCGCTGAGATCAGCCACCAACCCTAAGCCATCAGTGTTATCGCCATGAATAGTACCATCGGCCAATAAACTTAAGGTGTTTACCGCGCCGGCGAGTTTAGCCTCTGGGCTGAGACTGTCGCACAATGCAAAAGCTTGCTCCTTAAATGGCACTGTCACATTGGCGCCCTTGCCGCCCGCATTGAAAAATGCCGTCAATGAGGCTTCAAAACCATCGACCGGTGCAAGAATGGCTTCATAGGTTAATAACTCTTGGGTGGGCGCAGCAAATTGTCCATGGATGAACGGCGATTTACTGTGGCTAATGGGATTGCCAAACACTGCGTATCTGTCTGTCATAGCGATATTAAATATAGGCTCAATGGCTTTGCAGTCTAGCGCGCTTTTGAGCCCACGCAAGCCAAATTATGCTCAACTGAATTTGACACTAGGTTTCACGTTATAATGCGCCATCGACTCAATGCACGCTATTTTAGTGAACGACTATCCCAATGAACTGGCTTAACAGAATGTTGAGTAAACACACTCCGCCGCAGGATGATCGATCTTCGAGTCAATCTAACGCTTATGACTTAATCGGCGGCGAGAAAGCAATCCGCGCTATCGCAAGATGTTTTTATCAGAAGATAGCAAGCTCATCAGAAACCACCACACTGTTTGCCATTCATAGGGCGCCCATTGCAGAGTCTGAGCAAAAGTTGTTTGAGTTTTTAAGTGGTTGGCTCGGCGGGCCGCAACTTTATCAGCAAAAATATGGTCACCCCGCCTTACGAGCACGGCACATGCATTTTGCTGTCGATGAGGCGTTGCGTGATCAATGGCTGCTTTGTATGAAATTTGCGATTGAGGAGAACATTAATAAGCCAGAGCATCGAGCCGCCATTTTTGAGGCGATTGCAACTCTGGCCGATCATATGCGTAATCAATAAAGTGGACATCGCATCCACTTTATAAGATTACTGGCTAAACCCAGTCGCGAGGCTTGAGGTAGTTATCGTACAAATCTGCCTCAGGGCTTCCCGCCTCTGGCATATAAGCATATTGCCAACGCACTAATGGCGGCATCGACATTAAGATAGACTCGGTGCGCCCGCCCGTCTGTAGGCCAAACAAAGTGCCTCTGTCGTAGACTAAGTTGAACTCAACATAACGGCCACGACGATAGAGTTGGAACTGACGCTCACGCTCACCGAATTCCGTGTTTTTACGACGCTCAACAATCGGCGCATAGGCCGTTAAGAAGCCATTACCCACGGCTTGCATAAAGCTAAAGCTTTGCTCGAACCCAGCCTGATTCAAATCATCGAAAAACAATCCCCCCACTCCGCGGGTTTCATTACGATGCGGCAGGAAGAAATACTCATCGCACCATTTCTTATACTTGGGATAAACCTCATCCCCGAAAGGCGCACAAATATCCTTAGACGTTTGGTGCCACTCGCGCACATCTTCCTCAAAGGGATAATAAGGCGTTAAGTCAAAGCCACCGCCAAACCACCACACAGGATCGGCCCCCTCTTTTTGAGCGATGAAAAAACGCACATTAGCGTGAGTCGTTGGGATATAAGGATTATTAGGATGAATAACTAAAGACACACCCATAGCTTCAAAACTACGACCCGCTAACTCAGGGCGATGCGCCGTAGCCGACGCTGGCATAGCTGCGCCAGTCACATGGGAGAAGTTAACCCCAGCTTGCTCGAACACTGCACCTTGGGTTAATACTCGGCTCGTACCACCACCGCCTTCGGCGCGAGTCCATGAATCGGCGGCGAACGAGGCTTGGCCATCTTGCGCCTGTAAACTGGCACAAATTCGGTTTTGTAGATCGAGTAAAAACGCTTTTACCACTGCAGAATCAGGCACACTCATCTAGTTATCCTTATTATTGGTTTGCTCATTGTCCACTTCGTAAAACCTTACCGCTTCGCGCATCGATGATGGTCGAGGGCTGACGTTGCTGACCGAGTTCACCTAATACGAGTGCATCGATTTTACCGGTAAAATCTGCGAGGATTTTATCGGCAGTTAATGCGGGTTCTTCGCCCGCGAGGTTAGCACTGGTCGACACTAAAGGTTTATTGAGCGCGCGGCACAGGGCTTGGACTCCAGCATGGGCAGATACTCGCACTGCGATAGAGTCAAATTCACCACAGAGGTATTTTGAAACCTGCGCTTTGATTGGCATTACAAAGGTAAAAGGCCCCGGCCACTTGGAAAATGCAAATTCGAGCTGCTCAGCCGTTAATTGCGATTCATCAACATAAGCTAAAAGCTGCTGAAAATCACTGGCGACTAAGATCAATCCTTTTTGCCATGGGCGCTGTTTTACCGCTAATAACGTTTGAATAGCAGTGTCGTTATCAGGGTCACAACCTAGGCCATAAACCGCCTCGGTTGGATAAGCGATAACACCACCGTTAAGCACAAGCTCTTTTATGTCAGATGGGTACAACTGCAGCATCTTAAGGTCACCTTTTGAACATTGTCGATTTCAACAATCAAATTATTGGATACATTGGAATACTGACCAGCCCATCAGCGGTCAGCCGAAGATTATACTCAAGCCAGTTTCATCGGCCAAATATTAAGATGCAGATCACACAACAAACTACAGTGGTCTTTTGTATTTACAGCTTTTTTGCGGGCATTCTAAGCGCATTCCTGCAGCCCCTTTACGCTCGACTAAGATCCCAAAACCACAACTCGGGCAATCTTCAGCAACCGGAGGATAATTTACAATAAACGTGCACTTAGGGTAAGCACTGCAGGCATAAAAACTCTTTCCGAAGCGGCTCGTTCTGTGCTCAAGCTTACCCGTTTTGCATTCAGGACAAGGGATATCAGGCTTACCAGTTGCGTGATCCTGCTTTTCAATATGTGTGCAGCTAGGATATTGACTGCAACCGATAAAGATCCCAAAGCGCCCAGACTTCACCGCCAGTTCGTGACCACATTGCGGGCAAGCAGAACCGTCAATGACTTGAGTCTCAATCGATTCGTGCTGCACCAAGGGACGAGTGTAATTACAGTTAGGGTAATTATTACAACCAATAAAACCGCCGTGCTTACTGTGTTTTACCGACAACTCACTGCCACATTCAGGGCAAAGCTCGTACTCTTTTTCCAGTGCGTGTTCGCGGGCACTAAATAATTGTTCATCAATCTTAGACATCATCATTCACCACCTGTCGTAGCGCATTAGGAAATCAAGCGCTTTGCCATCAAGGAATTTATGGCATCAAAAAAGGAGGTCTTAGCCTCCTTTCTCTCATCATTCATCTTTAATATCGATTAAGAATGTAGTCGGCCTTCAGGCTGTTCGAAGATTAAATCTTCCATTTGCTCATAAGCGGACTCATGACCTGGGGCGTTAAACAACACCATTAGGATAACCCATTTCAGATCTTCTAAAATCAAGGTTGGTTCATCCAACTCCATGACTCTATCGATCACCATCTCGCGGGTTTCGACATTCAGCACTTTAACTTGCTCTAAAAACAGCAAGAAACCGCGGGATTCTACATCCAGTTTATCCATTTCGTCCTTGGTATAGATACGAAAAGAATGCTGATCGTGATTACAAAGATAAGGTTTATCCCCTTCTTGTAATTCAGCTAAGCGCTCTAACCAAGTTAACGCTTTTAAAATCTCGGATTGATGAAATCCGGCACGAGTGAGCTCCTTGGTTAACTCGTCTTCATCAACGAGTAGCTCAACTTCACTGTGAACATAGTTTTCAAATAGATACATGAGGATATCAAACATGGCTAGCTCCTCTTTACTCTGACGTAACCACCGGGTACTGCAATCACCCAACCTTGCAACTCAAGCTCAAGCATTTGTTCTAACACCAGATCTATCGTTTTCCCACTATGTTCAACGACAGCATCAATTGATGTCGTTTCATAACCTACACTAGCTAACAGCGACGAAAATGGCAAACTACAAATATCGTCTTGCTGTATATGGTGGCATAACTTCAATTCTTCAAGGTGGAAAGCGGTTAAACTTGCCAGCTCCTCCACTATATCGGCAGCGGTTTCCACAAGCTTTGCTCCATTACGTAATAAATCATGACAGCCTTGATGGTAACCACCCAAAATTGAGCCAGGAACGGCAAACACCTCACGCCCTTGCTCCATCGCCAATCTCGCTGTAATTAAAGAACCGCTTTTACGACAGGCCTCCACCACGAGTGTACCTAAAGAAAGACCGCTAATAATCCGATTTCGTTTCGGGAAATTGCCCGCAAAGGGACCGACATCTGGCCAAAACTCGCTAAGTATACAGCCTTGCTGCTGAATATCATGATAAAGCTGTCGATGTTTTCGTGGATAAATGATCTCTATACCCGTCCCTAGTACCGCGATAGTGCGCCCTTGATGGTCTACACAGGCTTTATGGGCCGCCCCATCAATCCCCATCGCCATACCACTACAGATGCCAAATCCCATTGATGACATCTCAGCAGCCAGCTGATACGCAATTTGTAAGCCGCCCGGCGAAGCGTTACGACTGCCAACGATGGCAAGATAAGGAAGGGCTAAAGCCTCTAAACTACCTTTAGCAAACAAAACAGCAGGGGGATCTGAGAGTTGTTTTAATAATGGTGGATAAAGCGGATCAGAGAAACAAAGCAGATGATGATCAGCGGCTTGCTGCTGCCATTCGAGGGCTGCATCTACTTTTTGATAATCAATAACAAGGCTATGGAGCAGATGTTCAGATAAAGGTAGCGCTTCTTTCTCGTGCTCTAACCTTTGCCTGAGGTCGTCCACTTCCATATGCGTTAATAATTGTTGGATCCGAGCGGGCCCTAACCCAGATGCTGCGCAAACAATTAACCAATCGACCAAATTTTCAGTGATTACTGACCTCTTAACGCTAACGATTCAGGGGCAATTAACTTGTCATCAACACGAACAGGTCGCTCATTCGAAACAATCAACCCTAAGCTTGCCTTGTCAAATACTTTGAAAACCAAAAGCTTGCCATGATAAACGTCCGGCATTTTAATAGCACGATCAGATGAGACTAGCGCCATAACGTTATCATAGGCCGTGCGCTCAACGGCAGGGACAGGCGTACCCCCCTTATTGATAACCACAACTTCTCCATCACGGTAAATAGAAAACACCACTCCGGGCTCAACGCCATCCTGCGTGCCTTTATCGATATAAACAACATTCAACTTACCCGCTTCACGCATCTTCGATTCTATTGCTAACACTAAAGCTGGCGTCGTTAATTCGGCGGGTTTAGGCGTAAAGTAAGCTGACATCAAGGAGTCACTTTCCATCGGCAACACTCTAAAACCAGCCTTAGTTTCCCGAAAGCTCTTGAGTAACTTAACTTTTGACACAGCACCAGATTCAAACACTTGCCCAGTTGACGATAAAATCGCTTCTTGCCCCAGGACTTCGCCAGACTCTTTATTAAAAAATTCACGGCCGCGTTCATAAACCCCATACTTTTGACCCACAGGCAACTCGGCATCGATATAAATCACATCACCCACAATATGATGACGCGATGGGCTTTCACCAGCCAACACCATAGGCTGATCTGCAAACCATTCGGCTTCAACAACCCGATTCTGTACTAAATATTGTTCAATTAAGGCTAAGTCAACCGCCGGAATAGCAGCATTTTTAGCAATAACCCGTCCCTCTGGGCTCTTTTTTACATGGGGTTTAGCACGATCAACGGTAGCGCCATGACGCACAAGACGAGGCTGGCCATCAATAAATACCAGTGTGAGCTCATCGCCAGGATAAATAAGATGAGGGTTAGCTATCTGTGGGTTTACATCCCACAGACGCGGCCATTTCCATGGGTCGTTCAGAAACGCAGTGGAGATATCCCAAAGAGTATCGCCCTTTTTCACGACATATGACTCAGGATGACCCGCTTTAAGCGTCAGGGTATCGGCGGTAACAAACGTACCATTAAATGTCATTAACGCGAGTAAAATTAACCGTTTCACGGGTATTTCCATGTTGTTTGACTCTTAGTTTGAGCTTTTACTGTTATTGGTAGGCACTAAAGATTAAAATTAACTCATTAGCACCAGTTAGTATAACTAACTGGCAGATATTTGACAGACTTGTTAAGAGTTTATATATGACACTATTGAAAGTTTTACAATTTCCCGACGAAAGATTGCGGACACAAGCCACACTCATCACAGAATTTAATGCCGAGCTACAGGCTCAAATTGATGATATGTTCGAGACCATGTACCAAGAGAAAGGTATCGGTCTGGCCGCAACCCAAGTGGATTATCATAAACAACTTATCGTCATGGACTTACAAGATGACGTCGAGCGACCAAAAGTGTTTATCAATCCCGAAATTATCGCCAGCAGCGGTGACTTCTGCAATGAAGAAGGCTGCCTTTCGGTTCCGGGAATTTACGCCAAAGTCGATCGCGCTGAATTTGTGACGATAAAAGCCATAGACAGGCACGGTAACGCATTTAGACTTGAGGCCGATGAGCTGTTTGCTATCTGTATTCAACACGAAATGGATCACCTCAAAGGCAAATTATTTGTCGATTATTTGTCGCCGCTAAAACGTCAGCGGATCAAACAAAAACTTGAAAAAGCGGCCCGATTGGACGCCAAAGAAGCATAGGATCA
>JBOFUF010000340.1:0-2884 GCA_051652445.1 Shewanella sp. | reverse complement strand
GCATTTTATCCAGCTTAGATAAGAGGAACAGTGACTGGAGCCGGAATGACTCACTTCGACTGTGATATAGCGTCATTAATCGCTTTGACGGAGGGCAATAGAAGATCGTGTTCTGAGTGTAGTTGGCAATTAGGATGCTTTATAGGAATATCGTTGCAACCTTCAATCCTCTACATCGTTGAATGACTTAGATCGCACTCCATAGTAGTTGTCCGCAGTCAGTAAGTCATCGCCACCGAGTCACGCCGCCATTTGTCTCGAGTGACCGCTCGCTAACAGAGTAAAGAGTTGTTGAAGCTGACGACGAAAGTAAATGCTTTGCTTCATAAGAAAATCGAAGGACTCTTTAATCAGTGGCACGAAACTCAAACCACTCTCCAATGCCACCGATTGGCAGCCGAAACCAATATCGGCATAACCGCGGGCGATATCACCCGCCAGCTCGCGTTCACTATAAGCTGTCAGTACGACATTAAGCTGATCTAAGAGCGCCTTGCTTTAACAACCAATATTCGAGGTGTTGCTGACTACCTGCGCCGCCCTGTCGCCTAGCCCAACGCCAAGGTAAGTTGACGACTTTATCTTCTTCTTGGCATCGGTGGTGCATATTGGCACGCATGTTCAATCCTTGCTGATGGGAATAAGCATGCACCATGATCCATTGCTGATGGTTGTTATACCCTCTAATTAAAGCTGAGTGACGGATATGTCTATTTTCCATGCTCCCCCAGTGCAAGGTACACACATAGGCATACCCTTTAGCGAGCAACTCTAGCCCTAAGCGCGCACCTGTAGCGCTGTAACTTATCAATTCACGGCTACCAACTTGCGCCATTAGGCGCGCCACCAGCATAGATAAGAGTGGATCATCACTTCCTGTGATCAATAAACGATCGGTGAGCATGCCGCTGTGACAGGAGTCCATCACCTAGCGGTCGATTAACACTTTGGGGAATAACCATTTGCCTGTGACTTTTGTCGCTGGGAGAATTCGGTCATTGGCCATAGCGTAGACTTCCTTCTCATTAAGATCTAAATAGTCAGCCACTTGCTTCGCGCTCATGTAGAGCGGATCACTGGCAGAGGTCATCGTTTTCCCTTGCCATATTCTTGCAAGCTTTAACCGTATTCGCTAGGTAACCCGCTGCTAGAGAGCTGAAGGGACATCGAATTGCAGCGTTTCGCTGCCGTGATACACCAAAAAGTGCCGGCCTTTGGCGCGGGCAATAATAGTAATGCCTAACTGCTGCGCCAATGCTAAGCCCATCTGAGTCACGCCGCTGCGCGATAGTAAAATGGGTATTCCCATTTTGGCGACTTTAATCACCATTTCCGAAGTTAGACGGCCTGTGGTATAGAATATCTTGTTATCACCACGGTCCTGCGTCAACCACATATCCCCGGCCAAAGTATCGACTGCATTATGACGACCAACATCTTCAACAAAGGCCATAATGTTATCGCCTTCACACAAGCCACAACCATGTACAGCACCCGCATTTTTATAGGTTTCGTTATATTCGTTGATATTTTTCAACAAGCTATAAAGCGTGCTTTGCTTAAGGCTTGGCGTTGGTAACTTGATATCATCTAAATCCTGCATAAAGCTGCCATAAACCGTGCCTTGACCACAGCCTGATGTCACCGTTTTTTCAGAGAGCTTTTTATCAAGATCATCAGTTTGCTCACGAGTGACCACAGCTGCAGAGCTCACATCCCAGTCAACGATCACTGAGTCCAACAGGCTCACGTCCGAAATAAAACCTTGGTTTTTAAGATAACCTAGCGCCAATGATTCAGGTTTTGCACCTAGGGTCATGAGTGTCACTATCGGGCGCCAGTTCAAATACACGGTAAGTGGACGTTCACAAGCAACAAATTTATCTAACACCTCCCCTGCTTCATTCACTGCTTTTACCGCAATCGTTAACGGGACTTCCGCTTGAGTTCTTACAAAAGAGCATTGATGCTGAGGTGTAGGCGTGTTTGTCGCTATTTCTCTATCTGTGTCCATGTTGCTATCAAGAATCGTAATGTTTTCAGTGGTCATAATGTTACCGCTTGACGAATCATGGCCTGAGCATAGCAATATTTATACCTAGACATAAATCGCGGGGCTAAATGCGTGATCTGCCGCAATACCGATTGTTCATTAGCCCTTTTATGTCCCAAACAAAATCCAGCATTGGACAAAATGTCCAGTTACCAGACTCATTTTGATGATCTAGATCAAACTAATCCTCTCTGTTTACTGGCACTAATATTGCAGAGACTTGCTATTGCAATTTGTTGATGAAACCGAGCCGTTCGCTCTACAGTTTATCCATCAACACGGCTGAGACGGAGAGACAATGCAACATACGACGAGTGTTTGGCCTATATACGTTTCACTCAAGAAAGTAGAGAAACTAGTGGGTCGCTGGACCTCAGTACAATGGGAAATTGAACATCTACTGCCCGCCACCCATCAAGCCCCTGCTGACGCAACTTTAGTGCTACTCGAATTGCACAAAGACGAACGCGCCAGCTATCGGCTTAATCTCGATTTAGATAACGCTATGTTGTACTTAGTTTGCGATGAAATGGCTGATGGCACTTGGATGCCCGCAGCACTGTCGGCAGATCAAAACGTCGCGGCAGGATGTCTTGAAGGCAATACCCCTGTCATCAACTTATTGATGCCAGAAGCTATCGCTTGTTGGATTGAAGCCTTTATTACCCAATATGGCGAAGTCGAGATTGCCGCACATCGCCGTAAGCATGTCGACGGCCGAAAAAATCAAGGTCCGAGTCATGATCCGCTTAGGAGGGACTAATGGTTCAATCCACGCAAAAAGCAGATGGGCTTCTCAGTCGCTGGAATCAGCGGCGTGAGCAAGTTGCC
>JBOFUF010000339.1:0-5567 GCA_051652445.1 Shewanella sp. | reverse complement strand
TTGAGTCTGCGTTCCAGTCAAGGCGCGCAAGATGTAGGCGGTGGGCAAGCGAAAGGGTATGAGGTTGCCTTTGGTGCGAAAACCCAAGCAGCGCCTATAGGATTAAAAGTGGTGACGGTGACCCAAGGCAGTCCTGCACATCTTGCAGGGTTAAGCGCAGGAGATGTGTTAATTGCCGCAGATAACTTGCAAGTCAGCGCACAATTTGAGGCGCAGCTGCAACAGTATCCACTGGGTGAATCTTTATATTTACATTGGTTTAGACGGGATGAGTTAATGACAGGTGAATTAGCTATTGCCGCTGCACCTAAGGACACTGTCGTCCTAACCATCAGTGACAAAACTAAACTCGCGGCTTGGTTGAGACGTTAGTTTAACACTATGATTTTATAGTCTCTTTAGTGCGCATTGGTATAACCACCTACAAAGAGGTGTATCAAAATAAATATTCATGGGGAATAGAAACAACAACGCCAGCAAGATGCTGGCGTGAGTTTAATCATCAACAAGATTACTTTTTCAGGATAGATGCCGGTGTACGCCCATCATCATGGCAGGTTTCACAGGTTGGTTTTTGACCGACATTCATTTCATGTACCGCATGGCAATCAGAACACTCTAAGCTGCCATCATGTGGCTTATGCACTGCATCCATTTCAGATAACGTACCATGACAGTCATGGCACTGAGCCAATTCATGTTTTAAGTCAGCTGAAGGAGTACCGGCTTTATCTTGATGACAGCTTTCACATCCGCCAGACTCAGCGTGAAAATCAGCAATTTTTTGATCCGCTGCGAATGCGCTTGGTGACAACGCTAACGCTGCAAGACTTGCACCGAAAAGTGCACTTAATAGTTTTTTACTCACAATAGTATTCTCCAATAGCGATTGCCAGTGGAAATTCTTGTCAGGGTGACTTCCATCTCGCAACCAAAAGTTAATAGCACGACTCGATATAACTTAGCTAAAGATGAGCGAATAAGCAAACCCAAGTTAAGCGACACAATTTTAGCAACATACTCAAAGGTAAAATGTGCGCTACATCATGTAACAACATGCTTATATAAGGTTTTTACATTTTTACAACCGAAATATTACGCGGCCATAGCCGCAATCTGCTTAAGGTCAAAATAAAAAGCTTGAATTAAAAATCGAGGCGCTATGCAACTGCCAGAGAGTAAGTTGGCAAACTTGGGCATAAGAATAAATGAAGAAAATCACTCAGTAATCACTTCGTATCGAGTTCATGATGGCTTTCGAACTCGGTTTTAGGCCAAGCGTTAATCACGGCTTTCACCAGCGAGGCTAAAGGTATTGCAAAAAACACCCCCCATACGCCCCATAAACCACCAAACACTAACACAGCCACGATGATGATCACTGGATGTAAATCTACCGCATCGGAAAACAAAATAGGCACGAGTAAATTACCGTCGAGCGCCTGAATAATAGCGTAACCCAACATTAAGTAACCGAACTCAGAGCTAAACCCCCACTGAAAGAATGCCACTAAGGTGATAGGTAACGTAACTAACGTTGCCCCCACATAAGGGATCAATACCGATAAACCCGTTAACACAGCAAGCAACGCCGAATATCGCAGTCCCATCAAGGCAAACAAGATATAGCTTGCAACACCCACAATCACTATTTCGATCACTTTACCACGAATGTAATTAAAAATTTGTTGGTGCATTTCAAACCAAACTTTACCGGCCAACTGACGATTCACGGGGAAAAATCGCTTACTCCCACTGATTAACGGGTCTTTATCTTTTAAAAAGAAAAACACCAGTAAGGGCACTAAAATCGTGTATACCATCAAGACAAGTAAAGACGCTGAATAGCCAATTAATTGCTTTGCAATATCGAGTATATGCTGAGTATCGAGTAGTTTTTTCAGCTCACCGAGCATCTGATTTAACTGCTCTGGATTAATAAATTGTGGATATTGATTGATCAGCGTTTGTATTGTCTGCAGCCCTTTATCTATCATGCTAGGTAAGTCGGCGATTAAGCTAGCGCCTTGACGCCACACACTCGGAATTAAGCCAAAGGTCAGTAAAACCACCACGCCTAAAAACAACACGATAACTAAAGACGCACCCGCAGTGCGATTAATACCGAATTTAAGCATTTGCGCCACGGGCCATTCCAATAGAAATGCCAACACAAGAGCAACCAATAGCGGCGCAAGTAAACCTGCCGCAAAATAAATCACCATCGCGAGCCCGACAAGAATAGCCGTTAAGGTCACAGCTTGTGGATCAGTAAAGCGTTCTTGGTACCAACGAGAAAAAACAGTAAACATGCATTATTCCAAGGGTAATGGTTAGCGGTGCTTCCCAAATGATCAGGGAAGGGTAGTTATCATAATATTATTAACGATCTTAATCAGTTAAATGTCACTTAAACGCGTCAGTTGAATCCCAATATACCCTAACAAGAACAAATGATGTCACCTAAGCGGCTCAGAGTAAGCTCATTGATGCGAGTCGAGAAGGATGGATAGTCTCAAATCCTCCATTTATCCTTGAGATAGAGAGACCTTGGTAATTATCAAGGCTAACAGCCTCACATCATTGCGCAACTCTTGCACGATATGCCCTTGTTTTTTTAAATAATGGGGAACATCTCGCCGTGAACCCGAGTCTGAGAGTAAGATATGCAATTGCTCGCTATCTCCCATTGACTTCAATGCCAGCTTCACTTTCACTAAAGGTACTGGACAGCGGAAAAGCGTTAAATCAATAAAAATCATAATGAACTTGCTATAAACGAACTTGGGCCATTATCCTAAGTTGCACCTCAAACTACAAGCTAAGTGCAGTATCTGCCTTTAGTTGAGATAATTAGAAATAAAGGATCCGTTTGCGTAACTTGACTTTTTTGACTCGATTAAAACCTTTTGTTGCTGGCGCATTCTCATTGATGCTACTTACATTGGCCGCCAAAAGCTTTGCTAACAATGACTTGCCGGATCTAGGAACGGCTGCAGTTAACACCTTCAGCCTTGAAAAAGAAATGGTTTACGGTGATGCCTATATGCGCATCATTCGATCATCAGCGCCTATGCTAAATGACCCCGTATTAAATCAATATCTTACCGAGCTTGGCAATAAACTGGTCGCCCATGCCTCAGGCGTAAAAACGCCCTTTTATTTCTTTCTATTACAAAATGATGAAATCAACGCCTTCGCCTTCTTTGGTGGTCATGTTGGTGTACACACAGGCTTATTTCTCAATGCCGACAATGAAAGCCAACTCGCTTCTGTACTCGGGCACGAAATTACCCACGTGACTCAACGCCACCTAGCCCGATCACTCGAAGCACAGCAAAAGAGTAATCCTGCAACCATCGCGGGATTACTCGGTGCTATTTTATTAACAATAGCAGTACCACAAGCAGGTATGGCAGCACTTGCAACGACCCAAGCGATGGCAACACAAGCAAAAATTAACTATACCCGTTTGCATGAAAAAGAAGCCGATCGCATCGGTATGCAAATTTTGGTCGACGCGGGCTTTAATCCCAATGCTTCTGCAGATTTCTTTGGTAAATTAGCCAGTCGTTATCGCTTTACTACCACACCACCGCCCATGTTGTTAACTCACCCCTTACCTGAGTCGCGGATCACTGAGGCCCGTAACCGCGCCGAACAATACCCTAAGCGTTATGTCGCTGATAACCTGAACTTTCAGCTAGCGAAAGCCCGTATTCAAGTCCGTTTCTCCAGCTACAGCGACGAAGCGGTATTAAGCACGTTTGACCGGCAGTTAAACAAACAGACCTATCAATTCAAAGAAGCGGCGCTTTATGGCAAAGCGCTGGCCCTATTTAGATTGAAAAAGTTTAATGAATCAGAAAAAATCGTCGATGAACTGTTAAACATCGATGCTAACAACCTATTTTATATCGATACCAAATCCGATTTACTGGTAGAGCATAAGGACTATGCAAAAGCAATCACTATGCTCGAAGCCCAGCGTAAAATGAAGCCAACGTCTCAAGTTATCAATGCCAACTTAGCCAACATTTATATCGAAGCCGATCAAGCTAGCAAAGCAATCCCATTACTGGAGGACATGATTTTCCTCGATAAACAGAATGAACTTCCCTACCAATTATTGACTATGGTCTATAAAAAAATCGGCAATCAAGCATTAGAGTATTTTTCCACCGCAGAGCAAATGGCCTTGGGTGCTAACTATAAAGGGGCTATCGATCAGCTTAACTTTGCTTACCGTGCGTCTGAAAATACCCCATTACAGCTTGCACGCATTGAAGCCCGCATTCGCCAATTCAAAATGGCCGATAAAGAGATGGAAGCACTTAAATAATAGATGCACTTAAATAATCAGTTGTTTTACAAACTTATTTAAATCAACGGCCCATTTATGCGCCCCGAACATACTGCCGGGGCGTTGTGTTTTCTGTTATTATCTGCGTCATTAATATCTCAGCCCGTATTGAGCCTCTAGCATGACGACCCAAGCGACGATTTACCATAACCCACGTTGTTCCAAAAGCCGTGAAACCCTAGCTTTACTCGAACAACAAGGTTGCCACATTACCCTCGTGGAATACTTAAAAAATCCTCCGACGGCTAAACAAATAGGCGATATTCTGGCTAAATTAGACATCCGTGCCCGTGAATTAATGCGCACAAAGGAATCGGAATATCAAGCCTTGGGGCTTGCTGACACGTCGTTGACTGAGCAGCAATTAATTGAAGCTATGGTGAACACACCTAAACTCATCGAACGCCCGATTGTGCTCGCCAATCAACGCGCAGCCATCGGCCGGCCTCCTGAAAATGTGCTCGATATTATTTAAAAAGTTTTTCAAACGAAAATTGCTTTTATTTTTAACCCTTAGGTAGACTTATGACGTCCAACACCTTATTTACCCTTAGCCGTTTAGGCTACTTTGCGTTAGTGCTGCTGTTAGGCGGTTGGTTTGTTGGCCAAGGAATTAACGGTGAATATACCCTGCTATTTAACCTATTATGGTTAGTGCCATTATTTCTCCCCGCAAAAGGTATTTTACAAGGTAATCCATATACTTATGCTTGGGCGAGTTTTATTCTGTGCTTATATATGTTGCATGGGCTCACCCTGCTTTATGTCACCACTGATGCCTTCGCTTTTGCGTTAATCGAAGTATTGCTGATTGGCGTACTGTTAATCGCTTTCCCATTTTATGCCCGCGTCCGTGGTCGTGAATTGGGCTTAGGCCTAAAGAAAAAATCTAAAGAATAACTCATTACATACTATGTGATTTTGGTGCCGTCTACCCTTAATGGGTATGACGGCATTTTTATATCACAGCGCCAAACCCAGTTGCAGATCTCTGTTTAAATATCCCCTTCAACCTCAGTTCAACGAACAGTTAAATGAACAGTTAAATCGCGACAAAATTAACACTTAACACACTTTTACTGACTTTTAGCAACCCACACCCCATGCTATAGTCAGTATATGATCGTGGATCTTTGGTATCCCGTGAGTGACAAAAAGTCTAATCACACTACTGAGTAAACAAAGGAGAATGGTGTAATGGGGA
>JBOFUF010000338.1:0-2934 GCA_051652445.1 Shewanella sp. | reverse complement strand
ACAACCACCGGTTGATAGCTCGCTCGATTACAACGCTAATTCGGCTGCTACATCGTGCAATACTTGGCGTTTCATTTCTTTGGCGGCGGCAATATGGATCCGCGCGAGTCTTAAGGCGTAGTTGAATCTTGCTCGGCCGACGAGGCGCACAAGTTCGGCAAAAAACTGTGGGTCTAAAGTAAATTGCGTGGAGTAATATTGGATAGCAGCATTGACCGAGTTAAAAGTCACGCCATCGAATTCAAAACCTGCGTTATAACCTTGGTCGTCAATTTCTTCGCCCTCTAATACCAAAGGCCAACCCGGCGCATTGATACGGTCGCGGGCAATTAGGTACATCATCCAAGCACTTTTCTTAAAACCTTCAAACACTTTGCAGGAAAATTCAGATTCAGCAAGCTCTTCCTGGGTCCAATTAATACCAATGGCGAGGTGTTTCGCATAAATACGCATCAATGCATCCTTTACTGCCATACGGCAATCCCAAATGGAGCTGAGGCGATGTTGTTTGGCTAATCGTAAACATTCATCACAGGCGGGCACGGCTATCGAAGGATGTGGTGTATGTATCTGACGAACATATTCGAAGTGTTGATGACTCGGCTCGCCACAAAACCAACAGGTATAGCGTTTGTCGAAGGGGATATCGATAACGGGTATAGTAGACATCAAGGAAAGAGTACCTCAGTCCTTGATGTCAGCAATGGTATATTGAAGTGATTAAGCTTGTTCAAAATCAACCAAGTTTTTTGCTAAAACAATAGGGTCAAGTTCAAGGCAATCTTCATCAGTTTGCCAATCGACACCAATTAATACACCATCGTCGTTCAGATCTGACACCCAATATTCCAAAAATTCTTCTAATGAAATAGCAATAGGTTGATAGTCGTGCCATTCATCAGTGCAATGGGATTTTGCTGTCGCTTCGGTTGACCATAATGGCATCACATCGGCGTCTTCAAACTCTGAAGAGTCACAAACCACCCAGCCTTCGCCAGTTTCATCCATTAGACCCCAAAGCGTCTGATGTTGTTTTACATTTTCGATAAAGCCAGCCAAAGCCGCATTGATTTCAGTCATGATAGGTCTCTTTGATGTGTGCCGTTAATTTGTGCATTATACGATAACATGCTGCGATACCAAGGGATTCTTTATTAAGAATTTTTGTGTGTTGGATAACTGAGCAATAAGCGTCTTTAGCAAGGTATTATCGCGATAAGGATTGTGTTAAGTGCCACTATGGGTCAGGATCATTGACCATGATTGTTGTGAAATCAAATATTGAAATTGAGGATTTGATTAAAATGAAACGGTTAACCTATTTGTTTGCCAGTATTGCCGCGTGTGTCAGTCTGAGTGCTTGTTCAAGTGCGGCTACATCAAGTGCGAGCAGCCTTACCGCAACGTCGGCGAATTCTCCAGTCACAGCCGCGATGATTCAAACCGATCCCATCGTGGATGTCAAAGCCAGTATACAGGCTCATGCTGAGGCATTTCCTGCTTGTTTGGTGGGGTTGCAAGCGCGTGCGCGCGCAGAAGGGTTATCAGAAACAACGATTAACTCGACTGTCGCAAATTTACAATTTGTGCCTCGAGTGATTGAATTGGATCAACAACAACCCGAATTCAGTCAAACCTTCGATAATTATTTCAGTAAGCGTGCGACTGAATGGCGCGTCAACGAAGGTCGTCGTTTACTGCAAAAGCACAGTGTGCTTCTCAATCAGTTAGCGCAAGAGTACGGTGTGCCGGCGCAATATATTTTGTCTTTTTGGGGGCTTGAAACTAACTACGGCTCCTACAAAGGTAAGATGTCGGTATTGAATTCGCTGGCAACGTTGGCTTGTGAGCCACGCCGAAGTAATTATTTTACTATCGAGTTAATGCAAGCCTTAAAGCTGAAAGAAAAATATCAATTCGATGGCGATACTATGGTGGGATCATGGGCTGGTGCGATGGGGCACACGCAATTTATGCCTTCTGCTTATGCTAAATATGCGCTTGATGGTGATGGTGATGGCAAAGCCGATTTATGGAATAGCACCACCGATGCACTCACATCCGCTGCGAACTTTTTGCAGCACTTAGGTTGGCAGCGTGATCAGCGTTGGGGTCGTGAAGTCTTGTTGCCAAAGGACTTTGATTATAGTCATTTAGGTATAAAGAAGTCTTTGCCATTATCGGGTTGGGCTGCGCTTAATGTTAAACAGGCCAATGGTCAGCCTCTACCTACGCTCGATCTTCAGGCTGCACTGTATTTGCCTGCGGGATACACAGGCCCAGCCTTTTTAGCTTATGAGAATTTCAATGTGATCATGCGTTGGAATCGCTCCGAATTTTATGCCATTACGGTTGGACACTTGGCCGATCGCATTAATGGTGGACAAGCCTTAACCGTTAGCCCGCCAGAGCAACCGCGCTTAAGCCGCGAGCAAGTAAAACAACTGCAAGCAAAACTGAATGAGGCGGGATTTGATGTCGGCAAACCCGACGGTGTATTGGGGCGTAACTCTCGGGCAGGATTGCAAGCGTTTCAACGGAGTAAACAGATGATTGCCGACGGTTTCCCAAACCCAGAAGTGTTTGCCGCTTTAGGCTTGTCACAGTAACTTAACCGCGCAACCCGAGGATGTTGAGCGCGGTTAGGCTGAAAAAAGTGGAGTGAAAAGCGCAGTTTTGTTAAGCTCGGCCCACAATTGAAATCGAAGTAAATCAAAGGATATTCGATGAGCATTAAAGACGATATGGTTGTCCAGTTTAACTACACACTGCGCGACGAGAAAGGCGAAGTGATCGAGACGAACGAAGGTCGCGATGCCATTGCCTATTTACACGGTCATGACAATATGATGCCGGGTGTAGAAAACGCGATAAATGGTAAAGCCATTGGTGAAAAATTCACTGTCACTTTGCCTGCTGCTGAAACTTACGGTG
>JBOFUF010000337.1:0-5988 GCA_051652445.1 Shewanella sp. | reverse complement strand
CATCAGAAACCAGTTGACCAGCATCCATCACTTTTTTCGCTTCCAAACCCAGTGGAGTACCCGCTTTTACCGCGGCACGTAACATATCACCAGTGGAAATTTGTGGGATACCATACTGTTCCATAATGAACTGGGCCTGGGTACCTTTACCGGCACCTGGGGCGCCCAATAGGATAATGCGCATCTCAAGAGTCCTCTTTTCGCATTGATATTCTTCTTAGGGCGGCGATCTTCGCACATCTGGCCGCCATTGAGAAGGGTTTTAGCTTCGACTTTCGCCTCAGAAACCGCAAATAAACGGCGGTGACTTCGGGATTTTTTTCATTAATAGAGCAAAGTATACAGCTTACGGCGGTATTGATTGGCGATGGGATTACCTTGGCCAAGTGCCGTTAATACTTCCATAAACACTTGTTTTACTGTGCCATTTTCAGCGCCTAAATCTTTACTGAGCACAGCAAATAACAGATCTAATGCTTCGTTATCGCGGTGGGCACCATGCAATGCCTTACTCAGCTTGAGTAATAGCAGTACATCCGTTGGGTTTTGCTCAAACTTTTGCTGCAAATCGCGAATTTCAGGGGTATCGGCTGCATCCAAGGCAAGTGCGAGCTTAGCTTTTAAACTCTGGTAGTAACCATCTTGGTCAGCAAGCCCTACCTTCTCAAGCATGGCTTGTGCTAATACTAATTCGCCCTGCATCAGATACACATCGGCAAGCACTAGACTCACCTCACCCGCTTGATTTGACCCCGCATGCGCGTCTTTAAGCAACACGGCCGCAGTAGCAAGATCCTCTGCGCTCACTTGACTAAGGGCGAGTAATGCTTTGGCTTGCGCTAACGGTAACTGCCACATAGGCGGCAAATGTTTATCCAGCATGGCCATGACTTGCGCCGCATCTTGCACCCCCGCAAAACCATCGACGGGCTGGCCTTTATCCAATACTAAGGTGGTCGGTAGGCTTTGAATGCGAAAGTAATTGGCGATTTCTAATTCTGCTTCACAGTCAACTTTAGCGAGCACGAATCGACCCACATTTTGCGCGGCAATTTGCTCTAAGGTGTGCAGCATCGCCACACTTTGTTCCTGTGGCTGTGCCCAAAAAGCTAACACCACGATCTGTTGCATCGAGGCATCAACCACTTGCTGAATATTGTCTTTAGTCAGGCTGAGGATATTGTCCATAGTATTCCCTTAACGTTTAAGGCCTCAATCATGGGAGACCTTATTCTTTTAAAACGAAGCGTTAGCACTGAGTGTTAACGCTTCGTTTTAAAATCGTTGTCTTAACCGCTTGTAGTATCGCTCACGAATTGGCTGATAGGCTAAGTGCAAAGTACTCTGCCAGCACGAGAAACAATATCGGGGCCGTTCAAAGAAGGGCCCCGATAGTCATTTACTTCATGTTAGCCAGTAACATTTGGTTCATCAGCTTGATAAACGCCGATGGGTCCGCAAGGCTACCTTTTTCAGACAATTGCGCCTGTTGCAGCAGCAGATTTGACCAATCCGCGAATGCGGCCTCATCTTGAAGATCATTTAAGCGCGAGACTAATGGGTGCGCTGGGTTGATCTCAAACGTTAGCTTCACTTCTGGTACGCTTTGACCGGCAGCTTGCATCAGTTTGATCATCTGCGTCGACATTTCGCCTTCACCCGCGACTACACAAGCTGGGGTGTCGGTTAAGCGTGACGTGACTTTCACATCAGCAACACTCGAGCCTAATGCCGCTTTAATGCGTTCAACTAAGGCTACCGATTCTTGCTCAAGCTTTTCTTGCGCTTCTTTTTCAGATGCATCTTCCAGCTCGCCAAGTTCTAAATCACCGCGGGTCACTGAGTGCAGTTGTTTCTCGTTGTACTCAGTCAAGTGGTTGATTAGCCACTCGTCGATACGTTCTGACATCAGTAAAACTTCAATGCCTTTTTTACGTAACAACTCTAAATGTGGACTGTTAGCGGCGGCCTCATGGCTGTCGGCAACAATATAATAAATCTTCGTTTGACCTTCTTTCATGCGGCTGATGTAGTCATCAAGTGACACCGTCGGCGCGCCGCTGCCCGTGTGGGTCGAGGCAAAACGTAATAAGCCCGCGATACGTTCACGGTTGGCGAAATCTTCCGCAGGTCCTTCTTTCAGCACTTGACCAAATTCAGCCCAGAACTGTTGATATTTTTCAGCATCGTCTTTGGCCAGTTTTTCTAACATGCCAAGCACACGTTTGGTGATACCCGTACGCATCGCTTTGGTCACGTGGTTATCCTGCAGAATTTCACGGGATACGTTCAGCGGCAGATCGTTTGAGTCAATTAAGCCCTGCACGAAACGCAGATAAGAGGGCATGAATTGCTCAGCGTCATCCATGATGAACACACGTTGCACAAACAGTTTTAGGCCGTGCTTACGGTCGCGATTCCACATATCCCAAGGCGCTTTTGCACTAATATACAATAGGTTAGTGTATTCTTGCTTACCTTCTACCCGATTATGGCTCCACAATAGCGCATCGGTGTAATCGTGGGAAATGTGTTTGTAAAACTCTTGATACTCTTCGTCACTGATGTCAGCTTTGCTGCGCATCCACAAAGCCGTGGCTTTGTTCATGACTTTCCATTCGCCTTCGGTCGCTGGCACTTTTTCGTCATCTGGACCATCACGCTCTGGCGAGCCCTCTTGCCACATTTCGACCGGTACAGAGATATGATCTGAGTATTTAGTGATGATTGAACGCAGGCGCCAATCATCGGCAAACTCTTTTTCTTCGTCACGCAAGTGCAGCGTGATTTCAGTTCCACGGCTCGCCTTAGTGATGCTATCAACGGTGAAGTTACCCTCGCCTTCTGATTCCCACAATACGGCTTCATCGGCCTTATGACCGGCAGCGCGGGTGCGAACGGTGACTTTTTTCGCCACGATAAAAGCCGAATAGAAACCAACACCAAACTGGCCAATTAACTGAGAATCCTTTGAGGATTCGCCCGATAGGTTCTTAAAGAAATCCGCAGTGCCTGATTTGGCGATGGTGCCTAAATGCTCAATCACACCGTCGCGGGTCATGCCCACGCCGTTATCTTCAATGGTTACCGTGCCTTTGTCTTTATCGGCACTGATACGGACTCGCAGTTCACCGTCGCCTTCATACAGCGCATCATTGGTCAGTGCCAAATAACGCAGCTTATCCGCTGCATCAGCAGCGTTGGAGACCAGTTCACGCAAGAAAATTTCTTTGTTGGAATACAAAGAGTGGATCATCAAATGCAACAGCTGTTTGACTTCTGTTTGAAAACCATGAGTTTCTTGTTGTGACATGAAATTTTCCTTTATTTATTACGCAATTTGGTAAAAGTAATGCTTAGTGTTTATAAGATGGGGTTACGAATTGGCTTTTCAAGGGCAAGCACTAAAACGAGGTGCAAATGGCTAAAAATAAAGCGCTTGATGAATATCAAGCGCCTATTGTGTGTTATTCAACAACTCGCCCTTTTTGACGACGTCTCCATCATCAAATTTAAGCGCTATCACGACATCACTGACTTTAGGCGTTATGGTCACAGATCCTGTCGTCTTATTGGGACCGATAGCTTCGACTTCATCGCAATGGGGACCGTGGCAGCGGTAGCAATCACCACGATAGGTATGAGTTTAATCTTAGAGGCTTCGATCTCTTGCGCTAGCATGGCTTGGTATCCAAACCATGCCGCGGCTAATTATGGCGATGATTAGCATAAATTTTTTCATCGGGCTTCCAAGGAATGACTCGCATTGATGTCAGCCAGTTTACTCACTCACATAATTGCATCAATATGTTTTACTTTTACTTTTACTTTTACTTACAAATTACAGCCAATAAAAAAGGGCGATAATTCGCCCTTTTTTAGTCAACTGTTGAAATTAACGCATTTTGCGCTCTTCTTTCATCAGATTTGATAGCGACTGAAATACACCGCTGGCCAAGTCACTGCTCAATGGCTGATCTTCGCCATCGCGGAGGAAGAGCTTGGTTTCATCCGCTGTATCGCCATCTTCAAGCAATAAGCGGTAGCTACCTTCTTTGAGGGTTAACTTATCTTCGCCCCATAATGAGCTCCAGAAACCCGAGTTATCTTCAAACTTGATAAAGTATAATCCTTTAGCACTATCCATATCGGCAATTTCAAAGCCCATTTCTGGTAACACTAGGCGTAAACGATCCCACACTTGTTTATAAGGAGCTTTAGCAGTCCAGTAAGCTTTACCTTCTTCAGGAGTCACTAAATCAACATTAATACCTAAGGTTTGCTTCAAACGATTCGCTTGGGTAGCTTGATCGCGTTTAATGCTGATGTACGCGATAGCGCTGTTCAGCATATCAATCGTGTATCTTTGCTTATCTTCCCCATTGAGTAAAACTTGTTTCACTTTATCGTCGTAAAACTCTTCGTGTTCAACTAAGTGGATCACCATATTAGCAGTACGACCATGGGGACGCGTTTCAATATCAAAACGATAGCGTTGGCGCAGCAGATAGACTTTATCCGAACCCCACATGTTTGATTCAATCACTTCACGACTTTCTATCCAATCGGTTTCTATACTGCCTTTGTCAACATCGCGACTACGAACGGCAATCCCTTTTTGGGCCAAGAAACCATCTAAATTAGCAAAGAGTTCTTGTTTCAAGTCCACCGCATTATCGATGGACTCCACCACGATTTTAATATTGTCGCTGCCCTCTTCGACATGAGTACCTTCCGCCATGGGCAGTACTTGCAGTGGCGGACGGATATCTAAGTTTTTGCCATACAGCGACGCATTCACTTTAGAACCCAGTGCTGGCACGTCGAATTCTTTATTGTAGGGTGGCGTTTTTAATCCCGCAGGGATCTTAAGCAAAGGTGCTTGCTCGGCCTGAACATAGTCGTCGTTACCGTTCGCTTGGCGGCGGTCGAGTGGCGAACTACAGGCTGCAACGGCAGCAACTAAGATCAGTGGGGTGACTTTCTTCAACATTAATTATTTAACCTCTATCTGGGCACGAGTCATTGCTTCTATCAACAGACCATGACATTGCTCAGAAAGTTCAGTCAAAGGTAAACGAATATGGCCGCATTCAATCAAACCCATACGCTGGGCAGCCCATTTTACTGGGATAGGATTGGCTTCACAAAACAATGTGCTATATAAACCGCGCAGCGGGGTATCGATGTGCTGAGCAAGCTCAACATTGCCAGCAAGCGCCGCATCACACATCGCTTTAAAAGCCTTTGGCACTAAGTTGTTCGCCACAGAAATGACGCCATTACCGCCTAAAAGCAAGAATTCTCTGGCAGTCGCATCATCGCCGCTATACAAGCGGAAATCATTACCGCACAATTCGCGCAAACGTTTGACACGGGATAAATCACCGGTCGCCTCTTTTACGCCAATGATGTTGCTCACGCTAACCAGTTCTGCAACGGTTTCTGGCAGCATATCAACGGCAGTACGACCTGGAACATTATAAAGAATTTGAGGAATATCTGTGCTAGCGGCTACGGCTTTATAATGCGCAATCAATCCCTTAGGCGTTGGCTTATTATAATATGGCGTTACGCCAAGCATAGCAACAACACCGGTTTTAGATAAGGACTGGGTGAGTTCAACGGCTTCAGATGTAGCATTGGCGCCATTGCCACCAATGACAGGAATACGTCCCGCCGCAAATTTAACGGTTTGTGAAACAACCGCAACATGCTCAGGCAGAGGCAGCGTCGCTGACTCGCCAGTAGTACCCACGGCCACAATGGCATCTGTGCCTTGGTCAATATGGAATTCGACTAACCTTTCAAGACTTGCAAAATCTACTGAGCCATCACTGTTCATTGGCGTGATTAAGGCTACGATGCTTCCGTTTATCATCTGACTTTCCCCAAGATTTCAGGATTCGCTATGGTACTGATGCCAACCACTAATGACAAGCATTAACGGGGCTCTCAAATTGAATTAGTTATGGTAGCATTATATCC
>JBOFUF010000336.1:0-5076 GCA_051652445.1 Shewanella sp. | reverse complement strand
ACAGTAGAAGCAGATATCCATCAGGGCCAGAGGCATACCTCAATAACAGGCCGAATATATGGGTGCAATGAACTCTTCTCATAATCGCTATCGAATGTCTTGCAAACCGGATGGGTCCATATATGGCGTGAATGCCATTTATGCAGGAGCAATTAATGGCCTTGCCTAAAGTGCGTTACCATGACGTTAACATCAGCCGCTGAATCCTGCATCTTCAGGTTGTTTGGGTATAAATAGAAATAGCATGCAATATGCCGATACAAATTAGGCCCTTGCGCCAAGCTCCAACCAAATAACCCCTAAAAGCCCAATATTCGCTAAAAGCATCAGCAACATCGCTGAAATTGTCGACTAACTGAGTTATCATTCGGCGCAAATAACGAAATTGACCTCATTGTTGAACCTCTAAAGGACATAACATGCAGACTCTGGCCCAGCACCTGACCTCACAGGCAGTGAACGACTCCCTCTCTCAGCTGATTTTAACCTTAGCCGACACCTCAAAAGCCATTAGCCATGCCGTGCGCCACGGTGCGCTTGCAGGCGTGTTAGGTGCGACTGAGCAAGAAAATGTCCAAGGTGAAACCCAGAAAAAACTGGATATCATCACCAACGACATGCTCAAAGATGCCTTAAAAGCTGACGGTACAGTGCGTGGTTTAGCGTCGGAGGAAGAAGACCATGTGGTTGAAGTCAGCCAAAATGGTCAATATCTGGTGTGTTTCGATCCGCTCGATGGCTCCTCTAATATCGATATTAACTCGTTAGTCGGCACCATTTTCTCCGTCCTGCCCGCCCCTGCGGGCGAGCTGACTGAAACTAGCTTTTTGCAATCTGGCCGCGCGCAATTAGCCGCAGGTTATGTGCTTTATGGTCCATCGACCATGCTGGCATTAACCACAGGCCAAGGCGTGCAACTGTTTACTTTACATCCAGAAACCCATGAGTTTTTACTGACGAATGCCGCCATGAGCATTAGCCCAGACACGCAAGAATTTGCCATTAACATGTCGAACCAACGTTTTTGGGAAGCGCCAATGCAAACCTATATTGCCGATTTACTGCTCGGTAAAATTGGCCCACGCGAAAAGTCATTCAATATGCGCTGGATTGCGGCCATGGTCGGCGACGTACACCGCGTGCTATCCCGTGGCGGTATTTTCACTTACCCAACCGACAATAAAGATCCTAAAAAGCCGTACAAACTGCGCTTGATGTACGAAGCCAATCCAATGGCCTTGTTAGTCGAACAAGCTGGCGGTAAAGCCTCAACGGGTTATGACACCATTTTAGATATTCAACCAACGAATATTCACCAACGTGTTGCGGTGATCCTTGGCAGTGCCAACGAGGTTGACACTTGCCTAAGCTACCATGGCATAGACTACAGCGAAGAGCCAAGCATAGAAGAAGCCTAATCGCTTAACTACTGATTAATTAAGAAAAAGCCACTGATTTTCCGTGGCTTTTTGTCTTTATGCGGTCTTACCACCGAGGCATGTCAACAACGCGGACGTCACTCTCCTTATTTAAACGCTTCATTGATTATTCTATAAATCTGCGCATTCAATCCGTTAACTTGTATGGTGTCTTTGTCATTCCTCATCCGTTGCGCAATGAGCAGCAGATCACAGATAAACTTTTAAAATAACAACATTAAGTGTTGCTGCTCACATTAAATAGCGATTATTTAAAAAGAGGTATAATAAATGAATGTTGATTTAAGTTATTGTATATCTTAAATAACATCGGAGTTGTACCTGTGATTATAAAATTAACTTTTCTACTTGGGCTGATATCTTTTACAGCAATTGCTAATGACGGCAATCGTGCTGAATTAGTACAACAACATTGGCAAGCAACTGCGGAATCAAATCAAAGAATCGATTTGCTTGAAGAACGTCCAGATTTAGTGCTGCTTTACGCAGGTTCACCTTATGCAAAAGAATACAATAGCCCCAGAGGTCATCAATTTGCCATTATGGACGTCACTGATATATTACGAACAGGAAGCGGTAGTAAAGAAATGGGCGATCCCGGAGCCAGTTGCTGGTCCTGCAAAGCCCCCGGCGCGGTTGAATTAACTCAAAAGTTTGGCGCGCAAGGTTTCGCGGGTATGAGCTTTGCCAATGCTGCGTATGCCATGGATGTCAGTGTTGGGTGTAATGATTGCCACAAGCAAGGCACAGCAGAATTAGCCTTGCCTAGAGCACATGCGATGAATGCAATGAATAAAATACACATGCCCTTTGAAAAACAAACCCCTGCCGTCAAGTCATCTCAAGTCTGTGGTCAGTGCCATGTCACCTATTACTTTCAGCCAGAAAAAAATAATGCTGTAAATATCCCTTGGATATTCGGAAGCGATGCTGACAATATAGAAAAATATTATGATACAAGACGTTACTCTGACTTTGTTCATCCCATATCCGGAGTTCCGCTCGTCAAGGCTCGCCATCCCGAATTTGAACAATGGAGCCGAAGCATTCACGCACAGAATGATATTGGCTGTGTTGATTGCCACATGACATCAAGCACGGCTAACGATGGCAACACCTTGACTAGTCACAAAATAACGAGCAGTTTTAATAACTTTGACACCAAGTGCTCGGGCTGCCATGACAGCACTGCGGCTATCAATAAGCAAATATCAAACAATAAACTTGCACTTGATAACAAACGCACTGTAGTCGAAAAACTACTTGTCAAAGCTCATATAGAAGCAGGAACCGCGTGGGATAATGGGCAAAAATGGCCAGATTTAGAGAGTGCACTCATTGATATCAGGCATGCGCAGTGGCGATGGGATTATGTTGTGTCATCACATGGTTCCCATGCACATAACAGCAAAGAAGCCATGCACTTGTTAACTGTAGCTCAAGAGCAGGTTGTTATGGCCAGAGCAAAATTAGATAAAATATTAAAAAAAATCAACGTTTCTGATCTCAAATATCCCGCTTTAAATTCTAAAGCTGATGCGCAAGCTTTTGTTGGACTCAACATGGAACAACTCAACAATGAAAAGCATAACTTCTTACAAGATATTGTAAAAAAGAACTGGCCAAGTGCAAGCCATACCATTGAGCAAAATCCCTGATCTAATGATCAAGGTTGAGTTATCACTCTCCACCCTTATTGTATTTCAGAACTAACCAACAACAGCAAAACTCAAGGGCGATACCTTCCCCTGTGAAGTTGCTGACGAGAGAGTGAAGAAAATAGCAGCAGCAATGCATGGATGCCGAGTTAGCTAGCGGGGGCAGGGATGCCAAACAACTCAAATTTGCCATCGCCGCATGAGCCGCCAATCACTGTCATCATTTTTAACCAAGTTAACTTCATGAGTCATCATTGATCACATTATGACGTTTAAAATCTGATCTTGATGATAAATCCCGATAAACTATCGCCTAATTTAAGATGCGAACCATTCTCATTTATAACATAAAGGTGATTAATGAAATCCTTGCCATTAAGCCTGTGTGCGCTTGCCGTAGCAACAGCGATGCCCTCTTGGGCCGAAGAACAAACTAAGCCACTGATTAACGAAGTGATTGTGATCTCAGGTTCCCGTATGGAGCAAAATATTGAGCAGGTAGCAGGGTCTATCCTAGTGATAGATGAAGACGCTATTGAGCGTAATATGAGCAATGATTTTGGCAGTTTATTTCGCAATGAATCAGCCGTGGGCATCAAAGGCGGCGCAGGCAAACCTACCTCAGTAACGATTCGCGGCATTGGTGGCAACCGAGTGATGATGGTGAAAGACGGCGTGCGGGTCAATAACCAATACGCCTCCCCTTTAGGCCCTGGTGCTGAAGGAACTGGCCGCGGCCTTACCGAAGTACAAAACCTAAAACAAATTGAAGTGGTTAAGGCTGCAGCGTCAACCATGTATGGTTCTGATGCCCTTGGTGGCGTGGTCGTGATGCGCACCAAAGATGCCAGCGACTACCTGCGCGGTGAAGAGGGTTATTTAGCACTGAACAGCGGTTATGCCGGGATAAATAATGAAACCACGCTCGGTTTTACCGCCGCAAAACAGATGGGTGGATTTGAGAATCTGCTCACTTATCAACGCCGTGACGGTGAAGAGTTGCCAAATTTTTACGACACACAACCCGGCAGCGATTTACAGCAAGACAGCTTTTTAGCTAAAAGCAAATACCGCTTTAATGATCACACTACGCTGCAGCTTACCCTCGACTACCTTGAGCAAACGCTCGAACGCTGGGAAGATAAACTAGATGGCGATCAAATTATTACAAAACATACAGACACAAATCGTGATACCAAAGTGATCAACGGGGCTCTGCAACTGCGTTCCGACAAAGCCACCAATTGGCATGATGATCTCACGGTCACCGCCTATTTTGGCCAAACGGAGCAGCTTGAACACCGTGATTATTTTTATAAGCCTAAAGCAAAACATTCATATGTAGTACTGCCTTTCTCAGAATATCGTGATTATACATTTGAAGATAAACGTATTGGCTTAACCAGCACTTTCACTAAGTATATTGGTGGGCCAAATTATGGTCACCAATTAACCTACGGACTGGACTACGAATGGTCGAGCATGTTGCGCCACCGCGATTATCATGTCGCAAACAAGGCGGGCGACTGGACATCAACAAGCCCCTTTGCCTTTGCTGATACCGATAGCCACCGTTTAGGGCTATTTATGCAAGACGATATCACCTTAATGGACGGCAATTTAAACCTGATTACGGGTTTACGTTATGACCATTTCCGCAATAGCCCTGATCAGCAACAAGCTGTTGACGCAGGCAAAGACGCCAAAGATTTTGCTGAAATGAGTGATGGCTTTTGGTCCCCCAAGTTAGGCTTAGTGTATAAACTGACTGACACGGTCAGCGTATACGCCCAATATGCCTACGGTTATAAAATGCCGACACCGGATCAAAAATGGGGAGAGCTGGAAGTCAGCGCTGGTCCAGCCGATGTATTGGTCAGGGCTAATTATGATCTTGAATCAGAGCAATCCCATACATGGGAAGTCGGCGTGCGCGGTCAGCATCAAGATACTAGCTACGAACTCACCGCCTTCTATAC
>JBOFUF010000335.1:0-1982 GCA_051652445.1 Shewanella sp. | reverse complement strand
AGTTGACGGGTGTCGAAGACTCAAATTAGCGCGCTCGGCCATCGCTAAGTGGTGCTATCAAATTACAATAGGTGGACTGTTTTTCTGCCGAGGAGCGATAATGCAATTGTTTGTTAAAGATTTAACCGTGATTGATTTTTCCTATTTATGTCCAAAGCGTGGCATGGTGGGAGAAAGTTGGATTGTTGATGTTCTGCTTGAAGGCGGATTAGACGAGCAAAACATGGTGCTCGATTTTGCCAAAGTCAAACGCACGATCAAGCAAACTATCGATGCGGTGGCCGATCATCGTTTATTAGTGCCGACGGCGTGCAGCAGTGTGCGTTGGCAACAGCAGGGCGATAGAGTATGGATGGATTTTGATAGCCTGTTAGGTGACATTCATTTGGCTTGTCCTTCGCAAGCTTTTGCTTTAGTGCCAACCGAAGAGATTGATCTTGTCAGCGTGAATGCCTTTTTACAGAAAGCGTTGCGTGAAGTCTTACCGCAAAATGTTGAAGGGATCACGCTCACTTTGCGACATGAAATCCTTGATACACCTTATTACCATTATAGCCATGGGTTACGTAAACACGATGGTAACTGTCAGCGTATCGCCCACGGGCATCGTAGTCCTATTCATGTTTATGAAAATAGCAGCCCAGCACCTAAGTGGGATGAGTATTGGGCTAAGCGTTGGCACGATATTTATTTAGGCAGTGAAGAGGACTTGGTTTCAGTTAGCACCTTGACTTTATCACCGCAGACGCGGATCAGCGATGACAGCCACTATGGTTTTCACTATCAAGCGCCTCAAGGGGACTTCCAATTGGCGATGCCCCAGCAATGCTGTGAGTTAATTCCCCACGACACCACGGTTGAGTTGTTAGCCGATTATATGGCCACCGAATTAGTCGCGAAAGTGCCAGGAAGTCAGTTTAAAGTGGTAGCGTTTGAAGGTGTTGGCAAGGGCGCGATCGTCGTTAAAGGATAGGCACTACCAACTGATATTAAGTGAATGGACTGACACTATTGGCCTTTTAATCACGGATTTAATCGGCCTGTAGATTATCGGGGATTTTTTGTGTGTTTTTAGCATAGGCTGACTGAGATGGCTGAGATGAATAAGGGGATGTGGGTTTGCAGAAGCGATTGTGATGGTGCGTTAGGTTAACGTGGCATTGAGTGAATTTCGCTGGTTTTTGTGTCGCGATGAATTTATTTAGCAGGTCTTGATCCCTATTGCCCATCGATAAGGATTTTTTGAAGATGTTGGAAACGAGAATATTGTAAACTAAGATGCTGGAAACTAAGATGCTGGAAACTAAGATGCTAGAAAGTCATAAGATGTTGAGAAATAACGTATCGCAATGGTTATCTCACTGTGGGTCCCGCCTAAGCTCAAATCCAGTGCGCTGCTTATCGGCATTATTCACTTTGGGCCTAGTACTCATCGCGCCTCAGGTACAAGCACAGGTGAGTTTACAGGGTCAGTTAGCGCAAGGCGCATTAATGCGGGGTCAAGCGCCAGCGGGCACTCAGATTAGCCTAAATGGTGAAGCCATCAAGGTCACGCCTGACGGCCATTTTGCCTTTGGTTTTGATCGTGACGGTGAACTGACTCAGCAGCTAACCTTGGTTTATCCCGATGGTTTGACTGAGGTTAAGCCTTTAATCTTAACCAAGCGTGAGTACAACATTCAAAGTGTGAAGGGCATTAGCTCGAAGATTATGAAGCCTGATCCCGTCGCGCAGGAAAGAGCGGCGAAAGACTCGGCGCAGGTGAAAGCGGCACGGGCAACATTTAGCGAGCAAACTGCATTTTTACAGGCGTTTATTTGGCCGCTGACAGGGCGTATTTCAGGCGTTTACGGTAGCCAGCGTATTTATAACGATGTACCCGGTAATCCACACTTTGGAGTGGATGTGGCGGCGAAAACCGGCACAGTAGTGGTCGCCCCCGCTGATGGGGTCATCAGTCTCTCTGTTCCTGACATGTTTTA
>JBOFUF010000334.1:0-8525 GCA_051652445.1 Shewanella sp. | reverse complement strand
CCAATAAAGACAGATCTCAAGAAGAGTTTTTTCATACCTTCAATGCCTTGCTCGAGGGTAATCACCAAATTATTTTGACTTCAGATCGTTATCCAAAAGAGATCGACGGTGTTGAAGACCGGTTGAAATCGCGTTTTGGCTGGGGGTTAACCGTGGCGATTGAGCCACCAGAGTTAGAAACCCGTGTGGCGATTTTGATGCGCAAAGCTCAAGAGAGTGGCATTAACTTGCCCGATGAAGTGGCCTTCTTTATTGCTAAGCGTTTACGTTCAAATGTACGTGAATTAGAGGGTGCGTTAAATCGCGTTATCGCCAACGCGAACTTCACTGGTCGGCCTATTACTATTGATTTTGTTCGTGAAGCCTTACGTGACCTCTTGGCACTACAAGAAAAATTAGTCACTATAGACAATATTCAGAAAACCGTAGCTGAATATTACAAAATTAAAATGGCTGATATGTTGTCTAAGCGCCGTTCACGCAGTGTTGCACGCCCAAGACAAGTGGCCATGGCGTTATCCAAAGAATTAACTAACCAAAGCTTGCCGGAAATTGGTGATGCTTTTGGTGGTCGAGATCACACCACTGTGTTGCATGCGTGTCGTAAGATTGCTCAGCTACGGGAAGAGAGCCACGACATTAAAGAAGATTATGCTAATTTGATTAGAACCTTATCTTCTTAAAACAAGGAATTTGGACACGATGAAATTCTCAATTGATAGGGATGCCCTATTAAAGCCGTTGCAATTGGTGTGTGGTGCGGTAGAAAGGCGCCATAACTTGCCTATTTTGTCTAACCTCCTTGTCGAAGTCAGTGGTCACTCGCTTAAGTTAACGGGAACAGATTTAGAAGTCGAACTCGTGGGCCAAGCCGTGGTTCACGGCGATATCGAAGAAGGTCGTACCACAGTACCAGCGAAGAAGCTGCTCGATATTGTTAAGTCTTTGCCAGAACAAAGCGAACTGAAAGTCGAACAACAAGATAATAAATGGTTGCTGCGTTCAGGTCGTAGCCGTTTTTCCTTAGCGACTTTGCCTGCAGAAGAATACCCCAATGTTGAAGCCTTCCAAGCTGAGATTGAATTTAGCCTGAAGCAGGGGTTGCTTAAGTCTATTATCGACGCGACGCAATTTTCGATGGCTAACCAAGATGTGCGTTATTACCTTAACGGTTTATTGTTTGAAACTGAAGGTAACGTATTGCGTGCGATAGCAACCGACGGCCATCGTTTAGCCTTAAGTCATCGTACGATAGAAGCACAATTACCTGAAAAACAAGTTATTGTTCCGCGTAAAGGCGTCATAGAAATGGCGCGTTTATTGGAGTCTGATGATCTCGATATCACCATTGCTATCGGTGATAATGCCATTCGTGCCACTACGGCTAACACAGTATTTACCAGTAAATTAGTCGATGGCCGTTTCCCTGATTATCGCCGCGTATTGCCAAAGGGCGGGGATAAAATTGTGATTGCCAGCCGTAATCACTTGAAGCAAGCGCTGACTCGGGCATCCATTTTATCCAATGAAAAATTCCGTGGAGTGCGTATTCAACTCGAAAATGGTCTGCTCAAGATCACCGCTAACAATCCTGAACAGGAAGAGGCGGAAGAGATCATCGATGTGGAATATAACCATCAAGCCTTAGAAATTGGTTTTAACGTCAGTTATTTATTGGACGTGCTTAACAACCTTAAGTCCGATGATGTGCGTATCACGCTCATTGATGGTAACTCCAGCGCCCTCATCGAAAACCATTTGGAAGAAGATTCCATGTATGTGGTTATGCCGATGCGTTTATAAACCATCGATTTTAGATTTCCCGTGTCGATAACGCTGTCTTTGATGTTTATGCCGTCTAATGGCGGCATAATGTTTAATGAACAGAATCGGCCAGTCCTTCACTCACTTAGCAATAGTTTTAGCGTGTAGTTGCGATGGAATCTCGCTACATGCATGAGTGCCTGCCTATGCCGTTTACGCGGCTCTATGAGTAATGCATGAGCCTGACCCGTCTCAATATCGAAGCTTTTCGCAATATTAAGTCTGCGCAGTTATTTCCTGCGCCAGGGATTAATGTGATTTACGGTCAAAATGGCAGCGGAAAAACCAGTATTTTAGAGGCCATTTATTTCCTCGGTATGGGGCGATCGTTTCGCAGCCATTTATCCCAACGGGTGATTAATCACGATGACGATAAATTAACGCTATTTGCGACCTTAAATTTAGCGCGCGGTGACAGTAAAATTGGTTTACGCCGATTTCGCAATGGTGAGACGGAGGTGAAAATTGACGGTGAAAAAGTCAAACGCCTGTCAACATTAGCTGAAACGTTACCTATTCAAGTGATCACTCCTGAAAGCTTTTCTTTACTGTTTGAGGGCCCAAAATCTCGGCGACAATTTATCGATTGGGGCGCATTTCATGCTGACCCACAGTTTTATGCCGCTTGGACGAATGTTCGCCGTGTTCTTAAACAAAGAAATCAGTTACTTAGAAATGGTTCAGCTTACAGCCATATTCAATTTTGGGACCAAGAGTTTGTGCGCTATGCCGAGCAGGTCACCGAAATACGAAACCATTATGTACACTCGTTAAATGAGCTACTTAAGGGTATAATCGGGGAGTTTTTACCGAGTGTAGATGTGAAGGTTTCATTTACGCGCGGCTGGGATAGTAAAACGGATTTTGCAGAACTACTCGAAAACCAATATTCCAGAGATTTGGCCACCGGTCATACCGTCAGCGGTCCCCATAAAGCTGACCTTAGACTTCGTGTAGGCACTTTGCCGGCGCAGGATGCCCTGTCCCGTGGCCAATTAAAATTATTAGTCTGTGCACTGCGTATTGCACAGGGAAAGTTGCTCAAACAACAAATAGATAAACACAGTATTTATCTTGTGGACGATCTTCCGTCCGAGTTGGATGCACAGCATAGGCAGCTATTGCTTAAGCAGTTAACGGATACCGGAGCACAAGTGTTTGTGACCGCGATTGATCCTGCTGCAATAGTCGATTCGTTACACACGCCTCCGAGCAAAATGTTTCATGTGCAACAGGGATGTGTAACGGTAATTGAATAACCATTGAGAGAGTAATATGTCAGAGAATAGTTACGATTCTTCGAGTATTAAGGTCCTTAAAGGCCTTGATGCAGTACGTAAGAGACCTGGGATGTATATTGGTGACACCGACGACGGTACGGGTCTGCATCATATGGTGTTCGAAGTAGTCGATAACTCTATCGATGAAGCCTTAGCCGGCCACTGCAGCGATATTACCATTACTATCCACGTGGACGGTTCGGTTTCCGTTAAGGATGATGGCCGTGGTATTCCAGTCTCTATTCATGAGGGAGAAGGCGTATCGGCTGCTGAAGTTATCATGACGGTATTGCATGCCGGTGGTAAGTTCGATGATAACTCTTATAAAGTGTCTGGCGGTCTCCACGGCGTGGGGGTATCGGTTGTCAATGCTTTATCTAAAAAGCTGCAAATGACCATTCGCCGTGCTGGCAAAGTGTATGAGCAGTTTTATACCCATGGTGTACCTGATGCGCCCATCAAAGAGATTGGTGATGCGACTAAAACGGGTACTCAAATCCGTTTTTGGCCAAGTGAAGAGACCTTTAGCGATGTTGAATTTCACTTTGAAATTCTGGCAAAGCGCGTGCGAGAACTGTCATTCCTTAACTCAGGCGTGGGTATCCGCTTGGTTGATGAGCGTGACAATAAAGATGAATTCTTCAAATATGAAGGCGGCATTAGTGCATTCGTCGATTATTTGAACCGTAACAAAACACCCGTCAACAAAGATGTATTCCACTTTATGCAAGAGCGTGAAGATGGTATTACCGTTGAAGTGGCGATGCAGTGGAATGACGGTTATCAGGAAAATATTTTCTGTTTTACCAATAACATTCCCCAGCGTGATGGTGGTACTCACTTAGTTGGTTTCCGTAGTGCGTTGACGCGGAACCTCAACAGCTACATGGAAAACGAAGGCTATAACAAGAAAGGCAAAACTAGCGCGACTGGCGACGATGCCCGCGAAGGCTTGACTGCCGTTATCTCTGTTAAAGTGCCAGATCCTAAGTTCAGCTCGCAAACCAAAGACAAACTGGTTTCTAGTGAAGTGAAAACCGCGGTTGAACAAACCATGGGTGAGAAGCTGAACGATTATCTGCTGGAAAACCCTGCCGATGCGAAGTTGATCGTTGGTAAAATTGTCGATGCGGCCCGTGCCCGTGAAGCGGCGCGTAAAGCCCGTGAAATGACCCGTCGTAAAGGCGCACTCGATTTAGGTGGTTTGCCAGGTAAGCTGGCCGATTGCCAAGAAAAAGATCCTGGTCTTTCAGAAATTTACATAGTGGAAGGTGACTCTGCTGGCGGTAGCGCTAAGCAGGGACGTAACCGTAAGAATCAAGCGATTCTGCCACTGAAAGGTAAAATTCTAAACGTTGAGAAAGCGCGCTTCGATAAGATGTTGTCTTCTCAAGAAGTGGCCACACTGATCACGGCGCTCGGCTGTGGTATTGGTCGCGACGAATATAACCCAGATAAAACTCGTTATCACAACATCATCATCATGACGGATGCTGACGTCGACGGCTCGCACATTCGTACCTTGCTGTTGACCTTCTTCTTCCGTCAAATGCCTGAATTGATTGAGCGTGGTTACGTGTATATTGCTCAGCCACCACTTTTCAAAGTGAAAAAGGGCAAGCAAGAACAGTATTTGAAAGATGAGCCTGCATTGACTCAATACCTCACGACTCAAGCATTGGATGGCACCATTGTGTACCCAACGCAAGGCGCGATAGGTATGTCAGGTGAGCCGTTAGAGCGTTTAGTGACTCAGTATCGTGAAGTGGAAGCCATTGTTGCCCGTTTAGAGCAGCGCTATCCAACGCACATTACTAACCGCATGCTTTACCACCCCATGATCAGCAACGAGATGTTGGCCGATGAAGGCAAGATGAAAGAGTGGATCGATGCCTTTATCCATGAGCTGGTGGAAATGGAAAGCAGCGGCGTACTGTATTCTGCTGAGCCGATTCTTGATCCTGAGCGTAAAGTGTATTTGCCTAAGATCACCATTCGTAAACACGGTATCGATACTAACTATCTGTTTACTTATGACTTCTTCCAATCAAGCGATTATCAACGTATCGGCAAGTTAGGTGCGGCGTTAGAGGGCATGATTGAAGACGGCGGCTATGTACAGCGTGGCGATCGTGTTAAAGAAGTCGGCAGCTTCCTTGAAGCGCTAGATTGGACGATTTCTGAAGCCAAACGCGGCTTATATATCCAGCGTTATAAAGGATTGGGTGAGATGAACCCTGAGCAATTGTGGGAAACGACAATGGATCCTGAATCACGCCGTATGTTGCAAGTCACGATTGATGATGCCGTAGGTGCTGATCAGTTGTTCACTTGTTTGATGGGTGATCAAGTTGAACCTCGTCGTGAGTTCATCGAAGCGAACGCCTTGAACGTGGCTAACTTAGACGTGTAATGCGCGTTCAGTGACTCGCGTTAGTGCGTGAATGATTAAGGGAAAGCCAAGGCTTTCCCTTTTTTATTTCTATGATTTATCTCTTTTATCGATCAATACCCGCTTCATCCGCTGAAACAATGTCAGTCTCAGTTTTAGCCGTACTCATCCACACCTGCATTTCTGGACAGCGGATCACATGCTCCTTGAGCTAAGCATGTAGCCTTTGTTAGTCAAACCAACCCCCAAGTAAATTAAATCAAGTGAGCGTGTTGCAATTAAATTCGCGTTGATAGAGCAAAATCCTTTGTTGAGTATTGAAGTGCTTAAGTTATGTAACTCACCTGCGTTTAAGCGTAGCGACAGGAATATCACCAATTTACAGCAGGCCTTAGTGCAACTCGGACGCGAACCGCTGAGAAAATTTGTCACTACTTGCCTAGTGCGGGAAATGTTGGATATCAAACCTATCTATTTTTGTCGTTTCGGCGCTGAGATTTGGCGGCATTCAATGCTAGTTGCTTTCCTATCAAGTGAGTTAAGCACTGAAGATCAAGATACGGTTTTTTTGTTAGGCCTATTGCATGACGTCGGTAAGTTAGCCATTTTTAAAATGCTCCTAGATGCGTTTGTACAAGCAGAGCCGGGAGAGCAGCCTAATTCTGAATTGTTTAGACAAGTGATGACAACGAAATCGTTAACCTTAAGTTCGTTACTTGCCAAGCATTGGCAGTTGCCCACGCTATGCAACTGAATTAGAAAAACATTGCCAATGTGCATTCGCGTCCTCGAACGGGTTTTGCTGCTGTGGTCTGGCGCTCGAATGTGATCAGTGAGATTTCTATGTTGCATCAAGCTGGACAATTGTCTCCCGATATTCTGGCGAATTGACTGCAACAAGTTAATTTCGCACAGAGTGAATTTGATGGTTTACATCAACAATTGCAGCAGTTTTGATGAGAATATTTAAGGCATTCGGATGACAAAAAAACGCGCTATTGAGCGCGTTTTTTATCAAGCGGTTATTGAGTAAACCTTACTGCCGTTTATTGCAGTAGAGAAATATCCGCCACGTGCAGGAACTGCTCGCGTAGATTATTCAATAAAGCTAAGCGGTTGTTTTTCAATGCTTCATCATCTGCCATCACCATGACATCTTCGAAGAACCGATCCACGCTTTCACGTAGGCCAGCCAACAATGTTAAGGCTTGTTGGTAATCGGCATTGGCAAACAAAGGTGCTAGCAGTGGTTGCAGCTCGTTCAACTTGGCCGCTAAGGCTTGCTCTGCGGCTTCGGTCAACAAACTGCCATTGATCGTTGTCGGTAAAGTACCTTCAACCTTAGCTAGGATGTTTGATACGCGTTTGTTCGCTGCAGCCAGTGCGCTAGAAGCTTCTAAGCCCTTAAAGTGTGAAACCGCATTGATACGGCTATCAAAATCAGCTGGGCGTGTTGGGCGACGTGCTAGCACGGCTAAGATCACATCAACACCAATGCCTTTATCTTGATACCAAGCGCGAAAACGGGCCATTAAGAACTCTAACACTTCATCACTTACATTGGCGTTGCTTAAGTTAGTGCCATGCAATGCTTGTGCTTTAGCGATAAGATCAACTAAATCAAGTGGTAACTTGTTTTCTACTATAATACGCAGTACACCGATGGCGGCACGGCGTAGGGCAAAGGGATCGGCAGCGCCTTTTGGTGCTTGGCCAATACCAAAGATACCGACTAAGGTGTCGAGCTTGTCTGCTAATGCGACTGCGCAAGATACGCCAGCATTGGGGACGGTATCGCCAGAGAACTTAGGTTTGTATTGCTCTTCCATCGCAACTGCAACGGCTTGTGTTTCACCATCGAGGCGGGCGTAATGCATGCCCATAGTGCCTTGAGTGTCGGTAAACTCCATCACCATATTGGTCATCAAATCGGTTTTAGATAACAAACCTGCACGGGCTGCATCTACTGCATTTGCACCCGTTTGCTCAGCAATATAAGCGGCGAGGGCAGAAATACGATTTACCTTGTCTTTTAAGGTACCGAGCTGCTGCTGGAACAACACGGTTTCTAAACTGGGTAAACGCGATTCCAGCGTGTGTTTTTTATCGGTATTAAAGAAGAACTCGGCGTCAGCTAAGCGTGGGCGCACGACTTTCTCGTTACCCGAGATAATTTGCGCCGGATCTTTCGATTCGATATTGGCCACAAAGATAAAGTTTGGCAGCAACTTACCCGCATCATCAAAGACGGGGAAGTATTTTTGATCGCCCTTCATGGTGTAGACCAAAGCTTCTGACGGCACGTTTAAAAATTTTTCTTCGAAGCTGGCGGTCAATACCACAGGCCATTCAACCAGAGAGGCCACTTCTTCAAGTAGACTGTCTTCGATATCGGCGGTGCCACCAATTTTAGCGGCGGCTTTTTCAGCATCGGCTTTGATTAACGCTTTACGGCTTTCGTAATCGGCAATGACTTTGCCTTTTTCTTTTAGATCGGCAAGGTAGTGATCAGCGTGGGCTAACTCAAACTGCTTGAGGCCCATAAAGCGGTGACCGCGAACAGTGCGAGCCGATTTAATCCCCAGCAACTCACCTTCAATTAATTCACTGCCTAACAAGATAGTGGCAGTATGCACGGGGCGAATAAATTGGGTTTTATTATTGCCCCAGCGCATTGGCTTAGGAATGGGCAATTTGTCGAGGGCACGTTGCGCCATCGCAGCGATTAAACTTTTGGTTTCGACACCTTCAACTTTGGCGTTATGGACTAACCATTCGCCTTTGTCTGTCACTAAACGCTCGGCTTGTTCGACGGTAATGCCATTACCACGTGCCCAACCTTCAGCCGCTTTCGTCGGTTTACCTTCAGCATCGAAGGCTGAACTCACGGCTGGGCCGCGTTTTTCAACGACTTTGTCAGCTTGCGCGAGGGCAAGGGCTGTGACGTTAATAGCCAGACGGCGTGGTGCTGCGTACCAAACGGCTGAGGTAAAGGCTAAATCGGCTTTAGTCAATTCTTCAGTAAAGTT
>JBOFUF010000333.1:0-2390 GCA_051652445.1 Shewanella sp. | reverse complement strand
AATACCCTCTTCCTCGCGCGTTTCTACCTCGGCAGGGCGGTCGCTGATCGAGACTCGATTCTTAAGCAATCCGCGCCGTTCTGGCTTGCCATAACGCTTTTTACGTTGGTTTTGGGTGAGATGTTGGTAATCCATTTCTTTGTGCTCCTGACTTGCCGGTCAAATAACAGAGAAATGTACTTCATTTCACCCATTTCATTTCACCCATGTAGTGACCCGCATCGCCGTTGCACTTACCCGTTGAACCCGCCTTTTTAATTATAATTCTGGCTATCATTCCGCTTAAATTATTATGCATTCTTTTTTATAAGCGCAGCATAATGCCTTAAACTTGCAAAAGCAGTTTTTTATTTCTCGCTTTTGAGCGCTTTGGGCTGTAAATTGCCGTTTTAGGGCAGGTGTTATCTTTGCCATTGACGTAAATTAGTCTGGTCGAAACCTAATGGAAGATGAAGATGAATAAATGGTGTCTAGGGGCAAGCTTAGTGTTGGCGTTATGTGGACAGGCGAATGCGATGACCTTAACAAGTAAAGATATGAGCGAGGGTAATAAACTGACATCGCAATTAGTATTTAATGGTTTTGGTTGCCAAGGTGGAAATATTTCACCGCAACTGTCTTGGGTCGATGCTCCTAAGGGGACTAAAGCGTTTGCTGTGACGGCTTATGATCCGGACGCGCCAACGGGAAGTGGATGGTGGCACTGGGCAGTATATAATTTACCTGGGACGCAAACTTCACTCGCACAAGGTGCAGGCTCGCATGTCGATACTCTACCCAAAGGTGCCATTACCTTGAAAAACGATTTTGGCACGACAGATTTTGGTGGTGTATGTCCACCTGAAGGCCATGGTGTGCACAGATATGAATTTATTGTATGGGCATTGCCCAGTGCTTTAGAACTGCCCAAGGACGCTAGCCCTGCATTACTGGGCTTTATGCTTAGGGCACAAGCTTTAGGTAGTGCTAAGTTGACTGCGGTATATAATCGATAATTTATTGATAGTAGGCTGGTGTCATGATCCGTATGTTTGAATATGATTCAAAACAGGCACAATCTTTATCGCAAGTACCTGTGCACCAGCCGTCGATTATTCGGGTTATCGAGGGTGAGAAGTCTCTGCTCTGGCAAGATGATTCGGTGTTAGTGGCACAGGGGCAGTTACTGTTAATTCCTGCTGGGTCGCATATCAGCTTTGTTAATCGGCCTTTTCTTGGGCGCTATAGAGCGGTGCAGTTATTGCTTCCACTGGATTTACCCCAAGGCATTCTATCCAACAGTGCTGACTGGCGAGATCCTATGCCGGTACAAAGTATATCGCGTGCAGTGGATCTGGCTTGGAATACTTTATTACAGAGTTTGAACTTGTCTCTCGCCGACTCAGTTCAACGGCATTATCTCGCCGCCTTACTATTAAGTTTGCCAGATAAGCGCAGTGTGAACTGGTTGTATGGCCATACTCAGCGCACTGTGACTCAAGCTACTTTGGCGTTTTTGACGGTAAGCCCCTCATTTCCTTGGCAGCAAGAGGAGATCGCCGATAGGTTATACATGAGCACAGCAAGCCTTAGGCGTAAATTGGCGCAAGAGGATACCAGTTTTAGGCAGCTATTAGTTGAAGTTCGACTGTGCCATGGTTTAACTATGTTGCAGCACTCGACCGACCCTTTGCTACAGGTAGCCTTAGCCTGTGGCTATCAATCTGCAGAAAAGTTTTCTTTACGTTTTAAGCAACAATTTGGTCTGACCCCTGCGGCTTATCGTCGTACACTGTAATAGAAAAGAGGCTAATGCCTCTGTAATCTCAGAGCAGGAGAGGCAGGTGATGGTGGAAGAACAATTTACCGACAGCGGATTTTGGAACAAGATCAAACTCTTTAGTCGTCAGGCGGGCAGGGAAGTGATCGAGCGTGCCCTGTGGCTTTATTATGCCGCGCAGCAACCCAATACGCCAAAGTGGGCGAAGTCTGTTATTTATGGCGCCTTAGCGTATTTTATTTTACCGTTAGATGCGATTCCCGACTTTACGCCTTTAGTCGGCTTTAGCGACGATTTAGGTGCTCTCGCGGCAGCCTTGACTATGGTGACTTTATATATCGATGATGATGTGAAAGCCCTTGCGGCGGATAAATTGGCACTGTGGTTTGGTGATAATCCGACAGGGCCTCTAGGTTAAGCTTAATGGGTATCAGGCCTGATTGATGGCAACATACGCGACAAAGATGATTTTATGCTCAGTTGTTGATGTGATTAAGGCTGAGACGTTTTTTGGGGTGATTTTTTTTGGCAAATGTTTCACTATTGCTTGATTGCGTTATATCCTAGCGCTGTTTTGTAAGCCCCTTGTTTTGTTTAGGATAATAAATGAAAAATATTATGGTAGTTATCC
>JBOFUF010000332.1:0-3114 GCA_051652445.1 Shewanella sp. | reverse complement strand
TAACTGTACTTGTGGTGTCAGCTGCTCATTCACTAAGACTAAGCCCGCAATGCCCCTGTCTTGCACGGGCATGACCATGGCACTTCTTTGGCCTAAATCGCGCTTAAATTGATCGAGCGTTGTGGGGAGTTGCACGAGGACTTGCTTAGGCAATAACCCTAAGCAAGTGTCCAGAACAGCTAAAGGACAAATCAGAGCCTGCTTATCTGCAATCGGCACCCAAGACAGGCTAGCAACGAATCCTAGAGCCGTTAAACTCACTGATTTGCCATAATATTTTGAATAATTGCCGTGGTTGAAATGCCATCTTCAAAGCCCAGCACTTGTACCTGACCACCGGCGGCAATCACTTCCGTACCGCCTGCGATATCTTCAAGTTTATAATCGCCGCCTTTAACCAGTAAATTGGGCAGCAGGCGAGTAATAATGCGCTGTGGCGTATCTTCACTAAAAGGCACCACCCAATCAACAGACGCCAAGCCCGCTAACACGGCCATACGCCTGTCTATTTGATTGACCGGACGGCCCTCGCCTTTAAGACGTTTAACCGAGGCATCATCGTTTACCGCGACAATCAAGCGATCGCCCAATGCTTTCGCCTGCTTAAGATAGCTCACGTGGCCCGCATGCAAAATATCGAAACAACCATTGGTCATCACTACCCGTTCACCGCGTAGTTTGGCTTGCTCTAAGGCGTAGGCCAGTTGATCTTCACTGACAACACCAAAACCCGATTCACCATGGTGCAATGCTAAGGCCTCAATAAGCTCAATGCGGCTCACAGTCGATGTACCAAGTTTACCAACCACCACGCCGGCGGCAGTATTGGCTATCGCGCAAGCTTGGGCTAAATCAGCGCCCGCGGCTAATGAGGTGGCTAAGGCCGAAATCACAGTATCGCCAGCACCTGTCACATCATAAACTTCACGAGCAACGGTAGGGATGTGTAATTCAGGCGCATTAGCGGTGACTAACGTCATGCCCTTTTCTGAACGAGTCACTAAAATAGCATCAAAATGATGCTGCTTGAGTAAACCACGGGCTTTTTCCAGCAAATCCGCTTCTGAAGTCACAGTGCCAACAACAGCTTCAAACTCGCTCATATTTGGGGTAATCAAGGATGCCCCCTGATAACGACCAAAGTCACTGCCCTTAGGATCGACTAATACCATTACCCCTTTTGACCGCGCTAAGGCAATAAAATCTCGCGGTTGATCGATGGCCCCCTTAGCGTAGTCTGACAACACCACCACATCGACAGAATCGAGTAAGGCTTCGGATTGTTTTAGTAGGCGCACGCTGTCGGCCTTGTCAAAGGCCTCTTCAAAATCAAGACGGATCAACTGCTGATTACGGGATAATACCCGCAACTTAGTGATGGTGGGTTTATCTGCAATACTCAACCATTGGGGTTCAACCCCTAAGGTTTGCACGCCGAGCGTTAAGGCATTGGCAGTATCATCTTGACCGACAAGCCCAGCAAGTTGGACCTGACCGCCTAAGGTCGCGATATTGAGCGCCACGTTGGCCGCACCGCCGGGTCTGTCTTCGACTTGATTAATCTTCACCACAGGGACTGGAGCTTCGGGAGAAATCCGCCCTGTAGGGCCAACCCAATAACGGTCTAGCATCACATCGCCGACGACTAACACTCTGGCTTTTTCAAATGCTGGCAGAGAAACCTTCATAGTGCCCTTATCTTTATGCAGAAATTAAACCGTGATTGTACCTAATTTTCAGTAAAAATTGAGTTAGAATGAGCAGTAATTTTCAAAAGTAGTGAGTATTTTTGTGGTCGAGAAAGCCGAATTTTCATCTTCTTTATATCATCCTAAGCATTGGCCGATGTGGTTTAGCGTATTTTTAATGCGTTTAACTCAGCTTTTGCCACTCTCTTGGCAGATGAAACTGGGTAAAGGTTTAGGTCGCTTAGTGATGAAATTTGCCACGAGTCGCACCCATACGGCACGCCGTAATTTAACCCTCTGCTTCCCTGAAATGACTAAAGTACAGCGAGAAGATTTACTCACGCGTAATTTTGAAGAAACGGGCAAAGCCATTTTCGATACCATCAATGCATGGTGGTGGTCCGATGAAAAAGTGCAGCAGCACATGAGCATCACAGGTAAAGAACACGTGCAGGACACCCTCGATGCTGGCCACGGAGTCATCCTCTTTGCCGTGCATTGTTTACCACTGGAAATGGGCGCACGTATCTTCGGCCAATTCCAGCCCGGCGTGGGAGTTTATCGCCCGCACAATAATCCTGTGATGGAATACCTACAGGTCAAAGGCCGTTTACGCTCTAATAAAGGTCTTGTTTCTAAACGCGACTTGCGCCAAATGGTGCGCTGCTTACGTAATCCTGATGTCATTTGGTACACCGCCGATCAAGACTTTGGCCGCTCCAGCGCGGTATTTATCCCGTTTTATGCCATGCAAGATGCTGCAACGATTACGGGGGCAACCACGTTAGCCAAACTTGGTAAAGCCAAAGTCTTACCCTTTTTTGTGGAACGTACCGAAGGTGATGAGAGCTATCGAATTGAAGTCATGCCACCGTTAGATAATTTCCCCGGCGAAGATGAATTAGCCGATGCCATTCGCGGTAACAAAATGATCGAATCCATCATAGATAAAAACCGCGCCCAATATATGTGGTTACATCGCCGCTTTAAAACCCGTCCAGACCCAACGGACAAATCTTTATATCAATAAGCTCAATTCGCTTTGAATACAAAAATGCCAGCAAATACGCTGGCATTTTTAGGGTGACGTTCGATAGCAAGCGTCATCTAGCACATAGGGTTAGAGTGCATTCTCAGTCGGTAAACGAATACCTACGTTAGTGACTTTGCCTTCATAGAGTCCCGCCACGACCCAATGCAACGACTGCCAGTGGAACTGATCCCCAAGCACGGGATTGGCGCCAACTTGTAATACCACAAGATCTGCAACTGTCATATCGTCAGCAACGTCGTCTAAGCTCAAGCCATAAATAGGCGCGAGATCCGCAAGTTTAACGTCGGTTTCAATAAAGAAATCACCGAAGAAACGTTGTACGTCTTTGGCTTCAGGTGCTTGGCTAAAGAGGTTGCTCAAGGCTTCTAAGCT
>JBOFUF010000331.1:0-1460 GCA_051652445.1 Shewanella sp. | reverse complement strand
TTGGTCCAAGAGCAGAGTCTGTTTGTTCACAAACGCTAAACTGCTCCAACCACTTAAATAATCAGGTGAATTGGCTAAAAATAGGTGCCATTTACCCGCCAAAATATTTATCCTATTGATCATTTTGATAGAAGAAGCATAAACATGATTATCAAACCCAAAATTCGTGGATTCATTTGTACCACTACACACCCCGTCGGTTGTGCTGCAAACGTTCAAGAACAAATCACCTTTACTAAAGCTAAAGGTAAGATTGCTAACGGCCCCAAAAAAGTATTAGTGGTAGGTTCATCTAGTGGTTACGGCCTTTCTTCACGTATCGCAGCCGCCTTCGGTAGCGATGCCGCAACGATTGGGGTTTTCTTCGAAAAGCCAGCAACTGAAACAAAACCAGGCACAGCAGGTTGGTACAACTCTGCCGCTTTCGATACATTTGCTAAAGCAGAAGGTTTGTATTCTAAAAGCATTAACTGCGATGCCTTTAGCCATGAAGCAAAACAAAAAGTTATCGAACTGATTAAACACGATCTCGGTGAAATCGACATGGTCGTTTACTCACTGGCATCCCCCGTGCGCAAACTGCCTGATTCGGGTGAACTTATCCGCTCTGCGCTGAAACCCATTGGCGAAATTTACTCCGCAACTGCCGTTGATACCAATAAAGACTGCATCATTGAAGCCACCGTTGAACCGGCAACTGAGCAAGAAATTGCTGATACTGTCACTGTGATGGGCGGCGAGGATTGGGAACTGTGGATCAAAGCCTTGTCTGAAGCCGGGGTATTAGCCAATCACTGTAAAACCGTTGCTTATAGCTACATAGGTACAGAACTGACGTGGCCAATTTACTGGCATGGCGCCCTTGGCAAAGCCAAGATGGATTTGGACCGCGCAGCAAAAACCTTAAATGAGCAATTATCAGCAACCGGTGGCAGCGCAAATGTCGCAGTGCTCAAGAGTGTTGTAACGCAAGCGAGTTCAGCCATTCCTGTCATGCCTTTATATATCGCCATGGTCTTCAAGAAAATGCGTCAAGAAGGACTGCATGAAGGGTGTATGGAACAAATCTATCGTATGTTCAGTGAGCGTCTGTATCGTGCCGATAGTGTCAAGCCTGAAACGGATAGCGATAATCGCTTACGTTTAGACGATTGGGAGCTGCGTGAAGACATTCAGCAACATTGCCGTAATTTGTGGCCACAAGTGACCACAGAAAACTTATCAGAATTGACGGATTACCGTGAATATAAAGCTGAATTCCTTAAGTTATTTGGTTTTGGTATCGAAGGTATCGATTACGATGCCGACGTAAACCCCTATGTTGAGTTTGACGTTATCGGACTCTAATCGACTCGATCGCGAATCTTAACATGTAAACGCCACTTTTTTAGTGGCGTTTTTATTTTAGACCCAGGTTAAGATGAAAGACATTCCGTCGACTAACAATCGCTCTAAAACGA
>JBOFUF010000330.1:0-2568 GCA_051652445.1 Shewanella sp. | reverse complement strand
GCATCACCGTAGACTTGCTTTAAATACGCGCATACACCTTGGTTTTCGAGGCGGTTTAAGGTGCAGGTCGAGTAGACTAAACTACCGCCGGGTTTCAGGGCGAGAAACGCCGATTCGATTAAGGCTTTTTGGGTTTCGCTAATCGCCAGCACATCGTCTAGGCTCCAGTGTTTTAGCGCATCGACGTCTTTACGCACTGTGCCTTCACCGCCACAGGGCGCATCGATAAGCACGGCATCAAAACTTTCGTACAGGTATTCGCCAAATACACGGCCATCGAAATGGGTGAGGGCGCAGTGACTCGCGCCCATGCGTAGCACGTTGGCGTGTAATACTTTCACGCGGCTCGCCGAATACTCATTGGCCACCAGTAAGCCTTGGTTTTGCATCAATGCGGCCATTTGAGTGGTTTTTGAACCGGGTGCGGAGGCGAGGTCGAGCACGCATTGCCACTTTGCACTTGGCGTAAAGAGTGCACTCGGCGGCAACATAGAGCTGGCTTCTTGAATGTAGAATAGGCCCTGAATGTGTTCTAAGGTATTGCCAAGTTGCTCTTCTTCGTCGTCGTAACGGATCCAAAACCCGTCTTGACACCAAGGAATAGGATCAAACGTCCAGCCCTTAGGTTGCATTAGGGTCTTAAAGTCATCGCTGCTGATTTTTAAAGTGTTAACGCGAATTGAACGTCTAAGCGGTCTGTCGCAGGCAGCGATAAATTCGGCCATGGATAGATGGGCGGGGAGTTCTTGGGTGATTGTATCGATAAAATTTTGATTTAATTGAACCATTAATTTCATTGAACCATAGAAAAATAGACTGTGTATCAATTGGCACGAGTATATCATAATCCCTTATTGGGTCTGAGATATTCTCCTAGATCGCTCAGTCGTTATTGAGGCTTGATGTTTTTGCACTGATGATTTCTGCGATATTGTAATGAGTCGCCATGAACTAATAGAATAAAAACCAATAAAAATAAGGGGATTAGCGTGCTGAATCGCGTGTGGTTGATTTTTTTTATCACGGCATTGTTTGCCATCGTAGTGCAGTTATTCAATGGACATATAGAAGTATTATCGGCTTCGGTTGCGGCATTATTTGCGAGTGCTAAGCTTGCCGCGGAAATATCCCTTGGTCTTATTGGCGTGCTTTCCTTATGGATGGGATTGATGCAAGTAGGGGAAAAGGCGGGCGTTGTCGGCGCGATTGCCTTTGTATTTGAGCCATTGCTGCGCCGCTTGATGCCCGACGTGCCTAAAGGACACCCCGCCTTTGGCAGTATTACGATGAATTTAACCGCAAATGTCTTTGGATTAGATAATGCCGCCACGCCGCTTGGCTTAAGAGCTATGCACGATTTGCAAAGTTTAAATCCAGTAAAAAGTGTCGCGACCAATGCGCAAATCTTATTTTTAGTACTCAATACTTCGTCGGTCACTTTAGTACCAGTAACAGTATTCCTTTACCGTGCCCAGCAAGGCGCCGCTGCGCCTGCGGATATTTTTCTGCCGATTTTACTGGCAACGTCGGCATCGACATTGGCGGGCATGTTGGTGGTGGCGTTAGTGCAGCGGATTTCATTATTGAACTCAGTGGTGCTCGGCTACGGTGCATTAATGCTCTCGGGATTGGTCGCCAGTGGTTTTTATTTGATGACCTTAACGGCAGAAGCGATTGGCACAGTATCTACGGTAATGGGTAACGGTATCTTGTTGTTATTGGTCTTTAGCTTTGTGATCGTAGCGGGTATGCGTAAAGTGGCCGTGTATGATGAGTTTATTGAAGGCGCAAAGGCGGGTTTTGCGCAATCTATTCAGTTGATCCCTTATCTGCTCGCCATGTTATTGGCCATAGGTTTACTGCGCGCATCTGGCGCATTAGATTACCTGTTACAGTTAATTGCCACTGGCGTGCGGATATTGGGTTTTGATACGCGTTTTGTTGATGCTATGCCGACTGCGCTGATGAAACCTTTTAGTGGATCAGGCGCTAGAGCCATGATGCTTGAGACGATGGAACACCACGGGGTTGATTCTTTTGCGGGTCGATTAGCCGCAATTTTTCAGGGTAGCACTGAAACCACTTTCTATGTTCTTGCTGTGTATTTTGGCTCTGTGGGGATCCGTCATGGGCGCCACGCATTAGCTTGTGGTTTAACGGCCGACTTTGCTGGGATCAGCGCCGCGATTGCAGTGTGTTATTGGTTTTATGGTTAAGGGTTTAATGATTAAGATGTTTATGGGAACGATGCTAATAAACGGGCTGTTTTTAACGATATGTATGAAGTGGTAAAAATCAATCAGGCGCATTAACCGCCTGATTGATGGGACTCGCTAAGAGCTGGTTCTCGATTTCACACTCTAGATGTCAGACGTTAAACATGAGCCTTTAGATCTCAGCGTTTAGTGATGAGGAAGGCATTATTGGACTGGCGCCCATTCAAGCCATTCCTTGTCAGCCTTGCGTTGCAATTTTAAGACGGTGCCCGTTGTCAGACGATTATCCTCTTGAGTCTTATCCCTAGTCGCCACATTGATACCGCCTGCAAGCAAGGTTTCGAGTGATCCC
>JBOFUF010000329.1:0-7390 GCA_051652445.1 Shewanella sp. | reverse complement strand
AGCTGCTATTTATATTCGTCATCCAGAATATGGCACCCGCTCCACCAGCATTCTGCTCAACGATACTGAGGGCAAAATGCATTTCACTGAAGTGAGATACGATGGCAAAGGAAGGCAACTCGGACAGCAAAATTTTCATTTAACGCCCCCTACCGCACTGCCATTGTCCACATGCCACCACACCCAATGACAATATCGCGGTCAAGATGCAAACAGTGCGACGCGACTATCCAAACAGTGCAACGCGACTATCCAAACAGTGCAACGCGACTATCGCAATCTTCAGCCTATCGCGCCATTAAATGCCATCACAAGGCTAGTCGCTGATTTGATGGCAAACGCTAAACATTAACCCTCTTTAGAGCAGCACACATGCAACCCGAAACTTGGTTACTTTATCTTTTTGCTATTGTATTAATTGGAATTTCACCCGGCCCTATTGCCATGCTGTCTATGTCCCACGGGATCCATTTTGGTAAGCTGCGTAGCATAGCCACCGGACTTGGCAGTGTCAGTGCTGCGTTAATCTTAATGATGGCGTCTACCGCAGGCTTAGGCGCTATCATTAGCGCTTCAGAATATGGTTTTACCCTGCTGAAATGGGGCGGTGCAGCCTATTTAGTGTTTTTAGGTATCAAGCTTTTATTGACGAAAAACCAAGGTCAAACCCTTGAAGTCACACAATCAAAGGGAAAAGGCACGCCTTGGCAGCTTTATAAACAGGCGTTTCTGGTGGGGATTTGCAATCCTAAGGATTTATTGTTTTTTGCCGCGCTATTTCCGCAATTCATCGATCTTGGCGCACCACAATTACCGCAACTGACTATTCTTGCCGTCACTTGGGCCGTGGTAGATTTTAGCTTTGTGATGATATATGCCAGCATGGCCAATGTGCTTGCGCCCAGCCTAAAGGCGAGCAACAAGCTGCATTGGTTTGACAGAACTAGCGGCGGTATATTTATCACCTTAGCCGCGATTATTATTTCTCGAAACTAACTCGACCGTCATCAAAACGAGTCAACCTTAACCGACGCTAAACTGCGAATATCATTGCCCGTTGGCGCTTGGAACGCCTGCAGGCCAAACTCGGGTAACACAGCAAACACATGGTCGAAAATATCCGCCTGTATCGCCTCATAAAACGCCCAACGAGTATCATTAGTGAAGATATAAATCTCAATCGGTAACCCTTCAGTGGTCGGCGCTAATTGGCGCACCATCAAAGTCATATCCTTATGGATTTTATCGTGACGCTGTAGGTACTCCTGTAGATAAGCACGGAAAGTACCAACGTTAGTCAAGTTGCGACCGTTCACTTTCATATCAAGGTCCGACACTCTGGCATTCGATTCACGAATTTCATTGATTTTTGCAGGAAAATATTCTTTTAAGTAATTGATTTTACGTAAACGATTGCATTCTTCTTCGGTCAAAAATTTAATGCTGTTGATATCGATATTAATCGCGCGTTTGATCCTACGCCCGCCCGACTCAGACATGCCGCGCCAGTTGCGAAACGCATCCGACACTAAAGCATAGGCGGGGATCATAGTGATGGTTTTATCCCAATTTCGCACTTTTACGGTGGTTAACGAGACCTCTTCTACTGCACCGTCGGCACCGTATTTATCCATTTGGATCCAGTCGTCCTTACTCACCATACGGTTGGCCGCTAGCTGAATGCCCGCCACAAAACCTAAGATCGTGTCGCGGAACACTAACATCACCAAACCCGTTGCCACACCTAAGCCGCTGAGGAAATACACCGGTGATTGATTTGCCAAGATGGAAATACAAACGATAAGCCCCACAAAAAATAAAAATAGCTTAGTTAATTGCACAAAACTTTTAATCGGAAGGCGTCGACTCACCAAATTGATATCAGAAATCTCATCCACGGCATCTAAGCCAGCATAAATAGCGCGGATGATTAATACCGCTAGCCAAATACTCAAGAGTCGATCGACTAAACTACTCAGCACTGGATGCTCTGTAAGTGCGATGGGCACCAGAATATTAAGCACAATTGCAGGCACAAGCATGGCCAACTTTTCGAGGACTTTATAACGCATGAATACGTCATCCCACGCCGCTTTAGAACGTGAGATCACCATATTGACCGCGCGTATCACCACACGCCGAACAATAAAATAAGCGATGCCCGCTATCAGTAAGCAGACAACAACGATAATTGCGGTCGAGATACCATCTGAGGGTTGGCTATCAATCCCAAAACCTGCCAGCCATGCCGATATTTTAAGCTTTATGTCCTGATCCACAACTTCACTCCATTAGGCGTTAGCGCAACAAACCCATACTAAGATAATTAGCCAGTTAACCCTGCTAGGCTCCACCTGTAAAACACCCAAAATACAACGAAAAATATTTACAAACACTTATTTTAAAAGAGATTTTATCATTGACCTCACACAAAGGGAAATGAACACTATTTACCTTATTTCCCAAGGAAACCGCTCCTTGTGTCGTGATTTTACGCTAATTAGCCTTAACATTGGGCTTCTGGATCTATGCCAAATGCTTCACGCTGCCGAATATAGCACTTCACTGCCATCAGCAAGAAAGCCTCTTTCGCTTAGGCTTAAGCTACAGCTACAGCCTAACGGCAGATTTAAGCTTTTATGCTGGCGCGAATACGTATATCAGCACTGTTTCTTATAGCAAAAATATCTCGCCTAAGATTGTCGACGGCAAACCCATTTGGGAAGAAAATGCAGAAAACCACTGGGGGCAGAAGCTGAACTAAGATATCGAGTCACTGAGCACTTACTACTGAGTGCCGGTTATAGCTCCAGTGCTGAGTCTGCTATGTTAAGCATAGGCTACGCGGGTTAACCCCTTAGCGGTATAGCGGCTTATGCATCGATCTCACAGATTATGCCCGCCTTAGGCGTGTCGCTGCCGTATCCATGTTAGGATCTTCTATTCATTCCGTTTATTCATAAAAACACGACTTAGACAGTAACTAACATGCGGCAAATTGTTTATGTTAGTGCAGAATATGGACCCATACTGATACCGGAGCCAGAAAATTAATGCAAACGTCATTACGCTTAAGCGTACTTAGCTCACTGCTGTTATTAACCTCGTCGGTTATGGCAACCGATGTAGCCAATATCACCCTAGAAAATGGTGCCCAAGTCAGGCTCAAAGACGACTTTACCTGGGAATATGTGCTCACTGAAACCAAAGCCACGCCCAACATCTTGGCCGCAACTGCCGTCACCACAGCGACAAAAGCAACTGAGATCACCACGCTTACCGCGAATGCAATCGCCAGACCCGAGCTCTTAGGGTCTACCGCCAAAGACGGCATTAAAATCAGCTTTTCCGAAAGTCAGTGGAAGGACGATAAACTCGGTCTCCGTTTTGAACTGGCCAGCACGAGCAGTGAAAACGTGACCTCTGTTGAAGTGGAAGCCAGTTTTTTCGCTGATAATGGCACCTTACTCAAAAGCGAAAAACTCAAGGTATGGACAGCCCTTTTCCGCATGTCTGAAACCTATTTGCGTAAAGGTGAACAACGTAAAAGCCGCATGATTTGGGTAGAAGGAGTGGATAAAAACCAATGGCAGAAACAGCTTATCAATCTCAAGGTGACTGAAATCGAATCTCGTTAAGTTAGGCTGCGGGATAAGGCGTTGCAAGATCATGTTCAACGCCTGACAAGCTCACACAGATATGATTGCTTTGTCAGTGCCAACATAAGCTAAAATACCGAATTTTCTATTAACGTTTACTGTTGAGCTTGCCATAAATGCAAAATCGCTATTCCCTGTTATGCATTGCCATACTACTGACAAGCTTAAGTTGCCAGCTGTTTGCTGACACGGTATTACTCAAAAATGGCGACAAAATCACCGGAGAAATTAAAAGTTTCAACAAGACACATTTATCCATTAAACCCAGTTATTCGCCAAAAATCGCCATTAAACGCAGTGCCATCCATAGCTTGGAAACCACTCAAAAGCAGCACTGGAGCATCAATCGTACGTTGCAAAACGTACGTATTCAATCCTCTGAACAAGAAGGTTTTGTGCTCGTCAACCATCAACAAACCCCTATCCTTGAACTCATGTCTTCTGACTTAACCACCGATTCTGACTGGCATTATAACGGCAGTGTCGAGACTGCGATTGATGTTGCTCAAAACAACACTCGTTCTCAAAAATTCCATGCCAAAGGCGATATTACCGCGGAAACCTTACAATGGCGTCATAACGTTAAAAGCGAAGTTCGTTATGAAAAAGAAGACGATATGGCTAAACGTCATACGATTGAAGGTCACTACAGCCTAGACTATTTGATCAGCGAGCATTGGCTACTGCGTCAAGAGGACTTTTTTCAACAAGATAATCTTGGTTACAATGTCAGCAACTATTACGCCGCACTGGGTCCTGGTTATCGCTTTTGGGGCCTAAGCCGTAACAAATTGGATTTTGTTGTAACTTACAACCACTTTTGGCTTGAGAGTCAAATCCTCAGCTATCAACTCAACGCTTGGGCTGGCACCCTCAACTATAAACAATATTGGTTTGGGGGCAATTTAGAGACCTATGCCGATCTGCAAATCGCCTTTCCCAACATACCTACGGTTGAATACATTTCAAACTCAACGCTAGGGCTTAAATATCTGTTAACTGAGCAGATGTATGTATCATTTAAATATGATATTAACGACACTAAATCCGAGAAAGACATCAAGAAAGACACCAGCTACACCTTAGGATTAGGGGTAAACTTCTAATCCTGACTCCCGATAAGCTAATCTGTGCGCCATAGGGTGTGTTCGAATTTTAATTTATTGACATAAAAATCAATCGCCTCGTCGTAATCTCTTACAACTAAGGCGATATGTACTAGCGCTTGTTTCATGGCAGCCTGCAATCCATCCTATTTGGCCACCCGTTTACAGATCATTTCTGGTGCTTCGTAACCCCAAACCACGTTGCATTATACCTTTTTCATTATCTTGCTAACGCTGGCTTAGCTTTAAAAGCCAAAGCTGTTCAAACTAAAACGCCTAAAAGCTCGCTAGCGTTCCTGCAGGCAGATAAGTGTTAAAGCTCGCGGTATATAACAAGTCTATCGCCGCTTCGATATCCGGCGCGAAGTATCTGTCTTTGTCGTAATAAGCGACGACTTCACGCAATTCTGCTTTAGCCTTAGCCACTGCAGCACTTGGGGCTAAAGGCACGCGGAAATCTAACCCCTGCGCTGCTGCTAACAATTCAATTGCCAGTACACCACGGGTATTTTCGCTCATATCACGCAGGCGGCGCGCCGCAAAGGTCGCCATAGAGACATGATCTTCTTGGTTAGCCGATGTTGGCAAGCTGTCAACTGATGCCGGATGAGCGTAGGTTTTGTTCTCGGACGCCAATGCCGCCGCCGTCACCTGGGCGATCATAAAACCTGAGTTCACCCCACCGTTTTTCACTAGGAAAGGGGGTAATTTCGACAGACTAGAATCAATCAATAACGCGATACGACGCTCGGCAATAGAACCCAGTTCAGCAATCGCAATCGCCAGATTATCCGCCGCCATCGCCACGGGTTCGGCGTGGAAGTTACCGCCCGAAATGATATCGCCCGTGTCTTGGAACACCAGTGGGTTATCGGTTACGCCATTCGCCTCTGTGCCTAAAACCTCGGCTGCGTGGCGAATTTGAGTCAAACAAGCACCCAGCACCTGTGGCTGACAGCGCAGTGAGTAAGGATCTTGCACCTTTTCACAGTTAGCATGACTTAAGCTTATCTCAGACTCTTCACCCAGTAGCTGACGGAAGACCATAGCCGAATCGATTTGACCTTTCTGACCGCGGGCCGCATGGATGCGAGGATCGAACGGGCTACGGCTGCCCATCGCCGCCTCGACACTCATGGCGCCGATCACAGAACTCGCGGCGAACAAGTCTTCGGCATGGAATAACCCTTCCAGCGCCAGCGCAGTCGACGCTTGTGTGCCGTTCAACAGCGCGAGTCCTTCTTTGGCCGCTAAATCGATGGGCTGAAGGCCGGCGATTTCTAAGCCTTCGGCGGCGGAAATTAACTCGCCTCGATAACTCATTTCGCCTTCGCCCAGCATAGGCAAACACATGTGTGCCAGTGGCGCTAAGTCACCCGAGGCGCCAACAGAGCCTTTTTCTGGCACGCAAGGGTAAACTTCGGCGTTCACTAAACGGATTAAAAAGTTAATCACGTCTAAACGAATGCCTGAAAAACCACGACTTAATGAGTTTATTTTTAACACCATCATCAAACGCACTGTGGCATCTTGCATGTATTGGCCCGTGCCAGCGGCGTGTGACAACACAATTGAGCGTTGCAGTAATTGCAGATCTTCTGGCGCTATCTTGGTATTGGCCAACAAGCCAAAGCCCGTGTTGATGCCGTAAACGGTACGGCCTTCATCCAACACTTTTTGCACGATTTGCGCACTGGTATTGATATCGGTAATGGCCTCTGGCGCGAGTTCCAGTGTCAACTTATGACGGCTGATGTCGCGCAATTGCGCTAGGCTCAAGCTGCCCGGCGTTAACACTAAGTGATTCACAGGTTTCATATTTTTAGCTCCAAGCTTTTAGTTATTATTGTTATTGAGTCGTTAGCGTCGGCTAGTCTTGCATTGGTAAATCGAGGCCCTGCTCCTTGGCGCAGTTTTTCGCAATCTCGTAGCCCGCATCGGCATGACGCATCACGCCTGTCGCAGGGTCATTCCACAACACGCGGCCAACCCGTTTTGCCGCCGCATCGGTACCGTCACACACAATGACCACACCCGAATGTTGGCTAAAGCCCATACCGACGCCGCCGCCGTGGTGCAAAGACACCCAAGTTGCGCCGCTGGCGGTGTTGAGTAGTGCGTTTAATAATGGCCAATCGGATACCGTATCTGAGCCGTCCAGCATAGATTCGGTTTCGCGGTTCGGGCTGGCCACAGAGCCAGAATCTAAGTGATCGCGACCAATCACCACGGGCGCCGACAACTCGCCATTTTTGACCATTTCGTTGAAAGCTAACGCCAAGCGAGCGCGATCTTTTAAGCCAACCCAGCAAATACGCGCTGGCAGACCTTGGAAGGCGATACGCTCGCGCGCCATGTCTAACCAATTGTGCAGATGGGGATTATCTGGGATCAGTTCTTTGACTTTAGCGTCGGTTTTGTAGATATCTTCGGGATCGCCAGATAACGCCACCCAGCGGAACGGGCCTATGCCTTCACAGAACAGTGGGCGAATATAAGCAGGTACAAAACCTGGGAAATCAAAGGCATTTTCAACGCCCATTTCAAACGCCATTTGGCGAATGTTGTTACCGTAATCAAGCGTTGATGCACCCGCGGTTTGCAGGTCGAGCATGGCTTGTACTT
>JBOFUF010000328.1:0-5364 GCA_051652445.1 Shewanella sp. | reverse complement strand
CCTAGTCGCAACACTCAAGAAACATTCTAAGCTGCATAGATAAACGAAAGACGAGTATTGTGGTAGGCAACGCAAACAAAAAAATGAGGTATTTAACCTCCTCGATTGTTCACTGAAGTACAGGAATATAGCAGTAAACCCATAATGGTAATCACAGTGGATGACTGGCAGACCAATAAGGCCATTTATCTGTTGAGGATAAACGGCCTTGCTGACTGCGATTTAGATAGCCGCAGGGTCCTGCTGATTGAGATGACTTAGTTTAAACCCCTCAACTTATTGGTCAAATTGCAGCATAAAATCTAATGCGGGGGCAAAGAAAGATGAACCCGTCATCGCCTTAGTAAAATGCATCAAGTGGTCATGATTACCTGCACTATCACCAAACATCATGCTATGCAGCATTTTTTCAAAATGTTCTGGAGTGCGGCAATGAGAGATAAACATCAAGCCCTGCTCCTTAAGCGAACCATAGGGCATACTCTGGCGCAGGATTTCCATCGACTTCCCAGCGGCATCTTTAAGATTGACGCGCTTGACATGGCTGGTCAGTGGTTTATCTTCTGATTCATATTCGATATTATCTTGCTTAGTGCGCCCAATAGTATCTTCTTGTTTTTTAAGTGGTAACCTATGCCACTTACTTAAATTGTGGGCATATTTTTGCACGTGAATATAGCAGCCCCCCTTAAACTCAGGGTCTTCTTCTCCTACGAGCGCAACCTCCTGACGGTGACGTCCCTTAGGATTTTCAGTGCCATCCACAAAACCGGTCAAATCACGGCTATCCATAAATCGAAAGCCACGCTCTTCTTCGACTAATTCGACTAAATCTTCAAACATTTGGCTGATTTCATTAGCGACTAAATGCAGGATATCGTAACGGTCGCAACGGATATGTACGAATAAATCATATTCGATTGCAGGCGCTTCGCGACTGCCTACTTGCATGGCGGGGAAAGGCTTGAGCATTTCTGGGCGAGCATGAGGATAAAGGCTATCCCAATAGTTAGCGCCAATACCCACAAAACCATTGAATGCACTATCAGAATATTGATCTGTCAGTTCATAAATATACTGCGTAACGTTGGCAAGACAGGGGCGTAATTGTGACTCTACATTATCATTCGCATTAAACATCAAATAGACACTGTGTAAGTTCCCCTCTGCACACACACCCGACTGTTCACGCGGCATATTCTGAATATCCATTTGGTTATCACCCTTTTCTAAATTCATTTTCAGCAATATTATCGGCAAATTTACCCGAAAATGACATTAACTAGCGCACAGAACACAGAGTTTACTCTGATTTATCTATGATAATTCTCATCCCGGCACATTATTGCACCTGAGACCTTTAAATATAAAAACTACCGCAGCGGTTAAATCCTCGCCAATTAGTTTAAGCGAATCAATGAGGTTAAGCACAAGTAAAGCAGTCATAATACACAGGCAAAGCTATGACTCAAACAACACCAATGAATGTGGCTCTGTGGAAAGGCAGACTTTTTGACCAATACTGAGCTGCATCATGTGGCTCCGTACTTCCACGTAATAAGCACGGGAAGCCGCCTCTATTTTGACCCAATAATGACAAAAGGCACCTAAGAAACGTCGCTCTGTAATCGTCCCTACGCCCTGCTCATCGGCACTGAGTGTCAATTGCTGCGGGCGTAAGAATACGGTTCCATTAAACTCGCTTGGCCACCCTAAAGGCGTAAGACTGGTTAACTGGCCTATTGGGGTGGTCACCCTGTGACCATCGAGGACTTCGGCAGGTAAGTAATTACCACTGCCTAAAAAGTCTGCTACATACCGGCTGTTTGGCGCGGCGTACAAGGCTTCTGCGCTGCCATGTTGCACTATGATGCCTTCGCTAAAAATGGCTAACGTATCTGCAAAGACAAAGGCTTCATCCTTACTGTGGGTAACAAATACCGCACTCACATTGCGCTGTTTTAAAATGCTACGAATTTCCGTCATCATCTCGTAGCGAACTTGGGCATCGATATTCGAAAACGGCTCATCAAGCAGTAATAACTGCGGCTCATAAGCAAGCGCCCGAGCAATCGAAACCCGCTGCTGCTGGCCGCCAGATAACTCATGGGGATAACGCTGGGCGAGTCCTTCGAGTTTGACTAACGTTAACATGTCATCCAAACGAGCCTGACGATCGACGGCCGACAGTTTAACCACGCCAAAGAGAATGTTTTCCGCCACGGTCAAATGCGGAAAAAGCGCATAGTCTTGGAAAATCATGCCAATACCGCGCCGCTCACTGGGCACAAACAGACTGTCGCCGCTCATGATGCGACCATTAATCTGAATTTCACCTTGGCTTATAGCCTGTAATCCTGCAACCGCACGCAACAAGGTGGTCTTACCACAGCCACTTGGGCCTAACAGCGCGAGAATTTCTCCTTGGGCGATGGATAAACTCAAGCCGTTAAGTACTTGATGGCCCATATAATCACTATGAACTTGCTTAAGCGTGAGCGTACTTGTCATCAGCTGTGATGCTCCAAAGAACGGTTTAAATAAATAAGCGGCACTAAACCTACCAGTACAATCACAATAGCAGCTAATGCACCGTGTTCGAGTTTTTCATCGGATGCAAATTGGAATGCATAGGTTGCGAGATTCTCAAAACCAATAGGTCGCAGTAATAATGCAGCAGGCAGCTCCTTCATGCTTTCGATAAACACCAATAACGCGCCAGCAAATAATCCCTTAGCGAGTAAAGGAAGGTGCACACGAGTCAGCAACTGACTCGGACGTTGACCCATTGTCAGGCTTACCATATCTAGCGACGGTGAAATCCGCTTGTAACTGCTCTCAACGCTACCAATAGCGATAGCCACAAAACGCACGCAAAAGGCAAAAACTAACGCCACGATACTGCCCGTCAGCAATAAACCTGGACCCTTTAATCCTAAAAAATCCGTAATATCGTTAAGGGCAAAATCCAACAAGGTTAAGGGTACAAGAACGCCAATCGCCAACACAGTGCCAGGCAAAGCATATCCTGTTGAGGCTAAGCGTGCTGGTAAAGCATCGCGAGGCCTAGGGCTAATACGACGCACAAACATCAGTAACAGGGCAATGAGACAACAAATCAAGCTCGCCATTAGCGCAAGGCTTAGACTATTAAAACTCAATTGCCAAAATAGGCTATCCCAGCTTTGGTCAAAATAATCAATGGCATAGGATACAAGTATGCCAAAAGGTAAGACAAACGCCAACAACAATAGCAGACTACAAAAACTCAGTGCAATAAGGGTCATGCCCTTTGATAGCTTATATAAATCAATAGATTGAATGCGAGATTGTTTTTGAAAAAGCTGCTGTTTTCGCCTAGCGAAGCGCTCAACACCAATGAGCATAAACACCACCAGCAGAATAATCGCTGACAACTTAGCGGCTGCCGTTAAGTTGCCATACCCTAACCATGTGTCGTAGACAGCCGTGGTTAAAGTTGGCACCGCAAAATAGCTTACAGTGGCAAAATCGGCGGCCGTTTCCATCGCGACTAAAGCAATCCCAACGGCGAGCGCAGGTCTTGCCATCGGTAACGAGAGGCGCCAAAAACTCTGCCACGGCGAACACCCCATAATGCGCGAAGCCTGCGCCAAATTTAAGGATTGTTCCATAAATGCGGTACGCGCCAAAAGATAAATATAGGGAAACAACACCAGCGACAACACACACGCAGCGCCGCCTAAAGTGCGAATGTCGGGGAAGAAATAATCCTGCGGTGCGCGCCAGCCAAATAGTGCTCTCAGGCTGCGCTGTACAGGTCCTGCATAATCAAGTAAATCGGTATAGACGTAAGCAACAATATAGCCTGGCATAGCGAGGGGTAATAATAGCGCCCACTGTAAATAACGCCGCCCAACAAATTCGCAGCGCGCCATCAGCCAAGCAGAGGGTAACGCGATAAGCAGTGAGCCAAGACTGACCCAAAAAATCAGCAATAAACTGTTGATTATATAGGTTGGTAAAACCGTTGCCATTAAGTGGCCAAATACGGCCTCATCAGGCTGTAATGCTTGCAAAATCAGTGCAAACAGCGGCAAAACCAGTAAGGCTGCCACGGTATAACCCGCAAGCGACCAGCTTCTGGCTAATCCTAAAATCATCTGAATCCTTAAAAAATACAGCGCCAATGAATGACGCTGAGAGCTATATTTTTATCTAAAAAAATTGTTATAGATCAAACTGCACTTCATCTAATAGCTTAACTGCAGCTTGGTGAAATTCTGCCAATTTAAACATCGGCAATGAGTCAACATTAAACTCGCCCCATGAAGCCACTAACGGCGAAGGTGCCACATCAGCTTTCACGGGATACTCCATGTTAACTTCAGCATAAGCTTTTTGAGCCACATCAGCGGATAAGAACTCCATCAGTCTGATCGCATTGGCTTTGTTTGGTGCATGGCGCGTTAAGGCTATGCCTGATACGTTCACATGAGCACCGCGATCAGCTTGGTTCGGGAAGTTAATCGTTACCGCTTCAGCGACGCTTTTTTGTTTCGGATCTTGCAACATATTGCCATAGTAATAACTGTTGCCTATCGCTATATCACATAGCCCTTCTTTTACTGCAGCAATCTGCGCTCTGTCATTACCCTGTGGCTTGCGGGCCAAATTAGTTTTAACTCCTTGTAACCACGTTTTCGTTTCAGCTTCACCATGATGCGCAATCATAGATGCGACTAACGCTATGTTATAAGGATGTTTACCACTTCGAGTACAAATTTTGCCTTTATACTTAGGATCGGCCAACTCTTCATAAGTCAATGGCTGTGGGCCTAAACGATCCTTAGCAGTATAAAGATTTCGCACACGCACAGTTAATGCATACCACTGACCGTTAGGATCACGATATTGTGCAGGAATATTGCTTTCTAGCTGAGCGCTTTTAACGGGGGAAGTGAGATTTTTATCAACTAATTCAACTAAACGGGAGAAATCCGATGTCAACACCAAATCCGCAGGGGATAAACGACCTTCACGCTCAATACGCTCAGCAATACCATCTTTAGCAAAGACCAGATTAACGCCGATACCCGTCTCTTGGGTAAAGCGCGCCAAAATAGGCTCAACCAAGAAAGCTTGACGGTAGGAATAAACTGTTAGTTTTTCATCTGCATTCGCCGAGTTCCCAATAGACATTAATCCAACAAGAGCTGCACAAGTGACCCATTTCATTACCGATTTCTCCCAATAGTATTGTGTATTCAGCGAATTGACACTAGATAGCAATGATAATGCTTCTCAGTTTGGCAAGAGTAATTGATACAACACACAAGAGCAAGTGGACGATTAACTTTTTGTTTTTAATTAATCTAACAGGAA
>JBOFUF010000327.1:0-17522 GCA_051652445.1 Shewanella sp. | reverse complement strand
CAATATTGACCACTGAGCAACTAATGCCACGCCCATCACAGCGAAGGCAGATGACACAAATAGCGACACATCCTGATAGCCAAGCCCAAGCGAGACCGCCATCAGTGACAGGGTAATAAAAAACATCACATAGGAAATAAAACGGGTCACTAAACTGGTCCGCGCCACACTCACTTGCTTCATTTGCGCGAGTTTTATAACCCAATGGGTTAAGGCGCGCTGTAAAAAGAGAAAAACGGCAAGATAAATACAGGCAAGCAGGATTTGATTTGTCATAATAGCGACTCAATTAACTAAAACTGGCTGAATTCTAACTTTTTTGCGCGAGCAGTTATAGCCTGAGCAAGCCAAGCAGCGAAATCGAGTAATTAATCCAATATGGCCGATTCAACCCTCTTACATGAAACCCAAGACGCACTGGGCCCAATTCGTGTAATCGATTACGACGACTCACGGATCCTGTCCTTTGGGGATAATGACGAGCAGAGTAAAATTCTTAAGGCGGCACCCCATATCCCCCAGCACACATATGTACAAGCCATGTTGCTGGTTCTGCTGTTTTGTAAACCCAAGAGCGCCATCGTTTTAGGTTTAGGCGGCGGCTCGATTATTCACTCACTGCGCCATTTCGACGCGGCAATAAAACTAACGGCGGTGGAATTACGTCCCGCGGTAATTGAACTTGCTAAGCGTTATTTTCAGCTACCTATTGGTAAAAAACTTAATCTAATCAATGATGATGCCATTGCTTTTCTGGCGACTGCCGATCATAAAAAAGTGGATGTGATTTTTGCCGACATTTACACCGCCAAAGGTGTTGAAACTGGGCAACTTTCGCCAGTATTCCTTGAACAATGCACTCACCTCATTAAACCTAATGGCTATTTAGTGCTGAACTGTTGGAAAGAGCATAGCCAAAATCGCGAATTATTAGCCGACTTACAACAACATTTTGCCCATGTGAATGCTTGTCTCACAGGCGGCGGTAATTGGGTCATTTTTGCCAGCCAATCGCCACAGCTTTTAGGCACCTCGGCCCTTAAAAGTAGTGCTCAATCTTTATCGCAACAATTGGGTTTTGCCCTTGAGCGATCACTCACACGCTTTGGGCCTTGGATTTAATACTATCAGCAAAATAGCGTAAAATAGTTAACCCTAAGGCTGAGCGTTGATATTGTTCTCACCTCTCCATGATATGAGCTACCACCATGAAAAATAAGCACAAAATTATGTTAAGCGTTATGGCTCTGGCGTGCCTTAACCCTCTCAACGCTAACGCCGAAATATTCAGTTTTGACACTTATAATTCACTGAATTCAGACACATTAGTGTTATTCCAAAGCGCTGACGCCACTCCCTATGGAATCGATATTTTACCTCAGTCGACCCAAGATCAATTAAACCTAGCAACGGCGGATAATATTTTCTCTGGCAAACGGGGTGAAATCCTCGAGATATTGGTACCCAGCGAAATCGATGCTAAACGAGTTTTATTGGTCGGTATTGGTGATGTAAACACCTTAACCCCCGGCGAAATTAATATTCTCGGTGGCAATGTAGCTGCAAAACTTGACACGGTTCCACAAGCCACAGTGCGCGTTCTCACTCAAGGATTAACTGCGCCGCTATTCGCTTCTGAGCTTGCCCATGGTATTGAGTTACGCAGTTATCGCTACACTCAGTTCAAAGCGAGTCCCCATGCCAAGAAACATTACCAAATGAGAGTCGATAATTTAAGTGACAACCAAAAGCACCATAAGAATTTGCAAGCAATTGAAGCAGGTGTTTTTTTAGCGCGAGATCTGACCAATGCCCCACCTAACATTATGTACCCAGAAAGCTTCGCCAATGAGGCGAGAAAACTCAAATCCCTCGGCGTTAAAGTCACGGTATTAGAAGCCAAAGATATTGAGCGCCTACAATTGGGGGCTTTGGCGGCAGTAGGAAAAGGCAGCGTTCGCCCACCTAAATTAGTGGTTGCTCACTGGCATGGCAGCAAAGAAGCGCCAATAGCACTGGTTGGTAAAGGCATCACCTTCGACTCGGGTGGTTACAATATTAAGGCAACTGGCACTTCAATCGCGCGGATGAAGTCAGATATGGCAGGTGCAGCCACAGTGCTTGGCACCATTAAAGCCATGGCGATTCAAAAAGCGCCAGTCAACGTAGTGGCGATTATGCCCATGGCGGAGAACATGATATCGGGTCATGCAATGATCCCAGGCGATGTGATTAAAACCGCCCAAGGCCTCACCGTTGAAGTGCTCAATACCGATGCCGAGGGTCGATTAGTGCTGGCCGATGGTCTTTGGTATGCCAGAGAAAACTATCAGCCAGCAGTGATTATCGATGTTGCGACACTGACCGGCTCAAAAGTGAGTGCGCTAGGTAACGTTTACGCAGGCTTGTTTACCGATTCAGAGCCTTTAGTGCAACAACTAACCTATGCAGGTCAACAGGTCGGCGAGAAGGTCTGGCGCTTACCGCTAGATAATGCCTATGCGGATGAGCTTAAATCCACTATCGCAGATCTCAAAAACACCGGTAAAGAAGGTAGCGCAGGCGCCTCCTCTGCCGCCATGTTCTTAAAACGCTTTGCGGGTGACCAGCCTTGGGCCCATCTTGATATCGCGGGTAATGCTTTAACCGCCACGGATACCGCTGTTGTGCCTGCGGGGGCCACAGGTTACGGCGTGCGCTTGCTCAGCACTTGGTTAACTCAGCCAAAAGCGAAAAACTAGCCATCATAGCCTATGGCATTGTTTTTTTATCAATTTAAACTTAAAGGGATATCAATGATATCCCTTTTTTATGGCTATGATTGGTCACGACCCATGCTAAGTAAGAGCCACCATCTGCACTGGGTCTGTACCCATAGTGGAAAAATCGATTAAATCCAGCCCAAAATCATATTGATTCTACTAAACCGATTAGGATAATAGTTTTTATCCGTTATCTTAATTTTTAGCGAGTCGGTAATATGCTTCACATCGACAGGACGCAAGCAAATGTCCTCGTTATGAACTTAAGCCAACATCAACTTAATGGAAGCATGAAATGACTCAATCATTAATCAACAGCACAATCAAACCCTTCAAAGCGACCGCATTCCATAAGGGTGAGTTCGTTCCAGTGACTGAACAAGACCTGTTAGGTAAGTGGTCAGTGGTATTCTTCTACCCAGCTGATTTTACTTTTGTTTGCCCAACTGAATTAGGCGACATGGCGGATCACTACCAAAAACTACAAGGTATGGGCGTTGAAGTTTACTCAGTATCAACTGACACCCACTTCACTCACAAAGCGTGGCATGACACGTCAGACACCATCAAGAAGATCAACTTCCCAATGCTGGCTGACCCAACAGGCACTATCAGCCGTAACTTCGGCGTGATGATTGAAGAAGACGGTTTAGCACTGCGTGGGACTTTCGTGATTAACCCAGAAGGCCAAATCAAGGTCAGCGAAGTTCACGATTTAGGCATTGGCCGTAGCGCTCAAGAGCTAGTGCGCAAAATTCAAGCGGCTCAATATGTAGCGACTCACGATGGCGAAGTTTGCCCCGCTAAATGGCAGCCAGGTGACGAAACCTTAGCACCGTCTTTAGACCTCGTTGGCAAAATCTAATTTAGCCTGCAAAGCGTCAACCCCGCCAGTCTAGCGTCTCAAGCTGATTGGCGTTACAGCCGACATCGTTGTAGCGTCAAGCAGCAAAGGATTAAGCCCGCCCCTGCAAGGGCCTAGACTGGCACCCTCATTCTCTGTTTTAAACGACTTTGGAGTCATCATATGTTAGATGCGAATTTAAAAAATCAACTGCAAACCTATCTGCAAAACCTTAAGAGACCAGTTGAACTTGTCGTGTCTGCAGATGAGTCAAAAAAGTCTCAAGAGTTAAAAAACTTAGCGCAAGACATTGTCAGCCTTTCCTCTGCGGTGAGCCTGAAAGAAGTTCAGGGCGAACGCACCCCGGCGATGACAGTGATAAACCCACAGCTGAATACGCAAATCAGCTTTGCTGGTTTGCCAATGGGTCACGAATTTACCTCACTCGTGCTGGCATTACTGCACTCGGGTGGGCACCCAATCAAACTCAGCGATGATATTATTGAGCAGATCCGCAATCTACCAGGCAAATATGCCTTTGAAACTTACGTCTCACTGACCTGCCAAAACTGCCCAGACGTAGTACAGGCATTGAACATGATGGCAGCCATTAACCCGAATATCACCAACGTGATGATTGACGGTGCCCTGTTCCAAGCCGAAGTGACCCGCAAAAATATTATGGCCGTGCCTTCTGTCTACTTAAATGGCGAAGTGTTTGCCGCCGGCCGCATCAGCATTGGCGAGATTTTAAACAAGCTAGATACCCATGCTGTTGGTCGCAAAGCCGATGAAATTAATGAAAAAGCGCCCTTCGAAGTCTTAGTGGTTGGCGGCGGCCCAGCCGGCGCAGCGGCCGCCATTTATGCCGCACGCAAAGGACTTCGCACCGGGATTGTTGCCGACAAGTTTGGCGGACAAGTCGCTGAGACTGTGGGTATCGAGAATTTTATTTCCGTCAAAGCGACCGAAGGCCCAAAACTGGTAGCCAACCTTGAAGCCCATGTAAGAGACTACGACGTTGACATCATGGACAACCAAAAGGCCCTTTCTCTTCAAACAGCAAGATTAGGCACCGATGGCTTGTTTGAGCTTGAACTGGCAAGCGGCGCTAAATTACGTAGCCGTACCATATTGTTAGCCACAGGTGCCCGCTGGCGTGAAATGAACGTCCCCGGCGAAAAAGAATACCGCGGCAAAGGTGTTGCTTACTGCCCACATTGTGATGGCCCGTTATTTAAGGGCAAACGTGTGGCGGTGATCGGCGGCGGTAACTCAGGTATCGAAGCGGCTATCGATCTTGCCAACATTGTAGAACATGTGACTGTGCTGGAGTTTGATAAAACCCTACGCGCCGATGACGTACTGCAACGTAAAGCGGCTTCTATGGGGAACATTAACATCATTACCCAAGCCATGACCACAGAAGTGACGGGCGATGGTACTCGGGTTAATGGCCTGAACTACACAGACAGAGCCACAGGCGAGAGTCACCATGTCGCACTTGCAGGTATCTTCGTGCAGATTGGGCTAGTACCGAATGCGGAATGGTTAAAGGGCACTGTCGATTTAACCCCAAGGGGCGAAATCATCGTCGATGAGCGCGGCCAAACCTCAGTCCCAGGTATTTTTGCCGCAGGTGATGTGACTAACTCACCTTTCAAGCAAATTATCATTGCCATGGGCAGCGGCGCGAGTGCATCACTGGGCGCATTTGATTACTTAATTCGCCACAGCGATGAAGAAACCGCCGCGACCAAAGCCGCTTAAGGCTTAACTCGTCAACAGACATCAAAGCTAACGCAACAAAATAGCCAGCATTGGCTGGCTATTTTGTTGATGTTAACCCCGAATTTAAATCCAAACTGGGCGTAGAGTCCATGGGCCTCGCGGGTAGCGAGCGCTTTACGCAACAATGCCTTTAGCATGCCCTGCGCCCAATAGCTGTTACTGATAAAACCATGAATAACCTCAAAATCCATTTCGCTTGATCACAACTGACACTATATGTCGGCATGACTCAACTCCCTTTTATCACCAATTAAGTGCTGCATTTGGCGCTCAATACCTAGGCTTTACCACGTTAGCCATTATTGCAACTACATCGCTTCGATTTGTTCAACCATAAGTTGCAGCGAGAAATTGCCGCGATACTCATTTACATCGAGTTTATAGGCAATACGCGCATGGTTAATCGTTGCATCTGGCCAAGTATGCAAATCCACATTAAAGGCAATAGCGTCTAGCATCACAGTGCCGCATTGGGTTTCAAGCACCAGTTTAAGGTGACGTTCACCCACAAGGCGTTGCTGGATAATCTTAAAGTAACCATCAAATAGCGGCTCTTCGAACGCTTGCCCCCAAGGCCCGGCATTACGCAGTAGCTGCGCCATGTCAAGATTCAACTCTGTGGGCGTCAGTTCGCCATCGGACCACAACTCACCCGTTAATAACTCAGGCTTTAGCAGTTCACGTACCGCATCATTGTAGGCTTTGGCAAACACAGCAAAACTACCCGCCTTGAGTGATAAGCCCGCCGCCATCGCATGACCACCAAACTTGATAATCAGTCCCGGATGGCGAGTGTTCACTAACTCCAATAAGTCGCGCATATGCAAGCCTTTGATAGAGCGCGCAGAACCTTTGATTTCACCATTGCCCGCATCGGCAAAGGCAATCACGGGTCGGTGGTATTTGTCTTTAATGCGCGAGGCTAAAATTCCGATCACGCCTTGGTGCCAATCCTCTTGAAATAAGGCGATAGCCCAAGGTAATTCGGCTTCGTTAAGCGTTAACTGTTCGAGACTTTTTAAGGCTTCCTGCTGCATGCCGACTTCAAGCTCACGCCGCTCTTGATTCAATCCGTCAAGCTCTGCCGCCATGCGCCGCGCATGCATCATATCGTCACAGAGTAGCGTTTCTACCCCAAGTGCCATTTCATCGAGACGACCTGCGGCATTGAGCCTTGGGCCGACAGCAAAACCAAAGTCGGATGCGACAATACGCACCGGATTTCGTTTCGCCACCTCAAGCAATGCAGTGATGCCAACACGGCAACGGCCTGCTCGGACGCGCTGTAAACCCGCCTCAACTAAAATGCGGTTATTGGCATCAAGTGACACCACATCGGCAACGGTGCCAAGGGCAACAATATCGAGCAATGTGCCTAAGTTGGGCTCAGCAATTCCATGGGTTTGATACCAGTTTCGCGCACGTAGTTCAGCCCTTAGTGCTGTCATCAAATAAAAAGCGACACCGACACCGGCAATCGATTTACTCATAAATGAGCAGCCGGGTTGGTTAGGGTTCACTATCGCATCGGCTGCGGGTAACACATGACCGGGTAAATGATGGTCGGTAATCACCACTTGCATGCCAAAAGCTTTAGCGGCAGCCACACCATCAATTGATGAAATGCCATTATCAACTGTGATGAGTAGCTCAGCCTGTTTGGAGGCCGCGACGGCAACAATTTCAGGACTTAAGCCATAACCGTAATCAAAACGATTGGGGATCAAATAATCCACTTTCAGAGCGCCCATCATTCGCAGCGCCAAGATACACACACTGGTGGATGTGGCGCCGTCGGCGTCAAAGTCACCGACGATCAGAATCGATTTATTCGCCTGCATAGCATTAGCAATAAGCACTGCAGCTTCGGGTAACCCTTTCATCGTTTCAGGTCTTAATAGACCTTTAAGGACAAGTTCACATTCGTGGGTGAGTGCACCCCGACGAGCGTAAAGCTGCTTCAATAGCGGCGAAAGATGAGCAGGCAAATGGCTATCATCAACGGTTGGGCGACGGACTATCTTATGGATCAAGGGACTCAAACTCTCATGAAATCGTGGCAATAAGATAACAAAAAGGTGAGCCTTAAGCTCACCTTTCGTGGGATAAATTTAGCACGTATACGATTACTGACGCGCCTCTAAGGTGCGTAACAAATCTGCAGGGGGTTGATAACCAGGAATCATATTGCCATCTTCTAACACAATGGCAGGCGTGCCATTGACACCAAAACTGATACCGAGCTCATATTGTTCGGCTATTTTAGCATTACAAGCTGTAGCGGGTACTTTTTGACCGCTTTTTGCATCTGTCATGGCTTTTAACGGATCTTTAGCACACCAAATAGCCCGCATCTCGTCAGCATTAGCCGATGGCACGCCAGCGCGCGGAAAAGCTAAGTAACGAATCGTAATACCCAGTTTATTATACTCAGCCATCTCGTTATGTAACTTACGACAATAACCACAGCTGACATCGGTAAATACGGTTACTACGTATTTTTCATTCTTCGCTTTATACACCAACATTTGATCTTCAAGCGGCTTCATCATGGCTAAACGCGGACCCGCAAGCGCCGCTTCAGTAAGGTTTTTCATGCCTTTATCAAGATCATACAAATTGCCATGAAACATTTTTGTTCCATCACGACTAATATAAAGCACCCCGCGACTGGTCATGGCTTGATACAAACCCTCAATCGGCGAATCCTGCATAGAAACCACTTCAACATCCAACATTTCTGTCAGTTTTTGCTTAATTGCAGCGGTATCGGGGGTTGCGGTTGCGGCATTAGCCAGAGGAGCCACAACAAGGGCGAAAATTAAAGATACTGCTCGGGTTAACTTCATGGTACATCCTATAAATTTGATCTCTACGGGGAGATTTGGGGTCATTCAAACTCGCTATACTTAATAGACCCGTATGGGGGCACAAAAGTTACAGATAAGACGCACAGAAAGCAACTTTATGCGGTAACTAAATCCTTTTAACCTCTTGGATGATGCTGTTGATGTAATTCCTGTAATCTTGCTCGTGCCACATAAGTATAAATCTGGGTTGTCGATAAATCACTGTGGCCTAATAGCAATTGTACAACCCGCAGATCAGCACCATGATTGAGTAAATGGGTCGCAAAAGCATGGCGCAAGGTGTGCGGTGATAATGCGGTTTCAATCCCAGCGCGCATTGCATACAACTTAATTCGATGCCAAAAGGTTTGCCGCGTCATCATCTGCCCACGCTTAGATGGAAACACCACATCAGCTTGTTTATTACCGAGCAACTCCTGACGCGCAAACTTCATATAGCTCTCCACTTCGGTCATCGCTAACTCCCCCAGCGGCACTAGACGCTCTTTCCCGCCCTTACCCACAATCCGCACTAAACCTTGGCGCAGGCTTATTTGATCCATCGTTAGCCCGACAAGTTCGCTCACCCTAAGGCCTGTGGCATACAACAGCTCCAACATCGCCTTGTCGCGGTATTCGACAGCATCATTACGATGAGGCTCAGACAGTAAACGTTCCACCTGCGACTCGCTCAAAGAATCCGGCAAATGGCGGGTTAATTTAGGCGACTCCACTAACGCCATAGGATCCGCTGAAAGCTGCTTAGCCTGCAGCAAATAAGTATAGAAACGCCGTAAACTACTGAGTAGTCGTGCGCTACTCGTGCGCGCAAAATTCTGCTCAACCCTAAAAGCCAAATATGCCCTCACATCGGCCTGAGAAACCGCCAGTAGTGTTACTCCCTGCAAGCTTTGATAGCGATCGAAATGGCGCAAATCGGTTCTATATGCTGCTAACGTATTATCACTTAAGCCTTTACTCGACCAAAGATCATCAAGGAATATATCGATTAGCGGATCAGGCTGGTAGGTCTTTGGCACAAAAACTCCATAAAAAACGGCGTAATCAAATGATACGCCGTTGATATTCACTTAACGATGCCCTAAAGCGTTAAGCCGCAGTTTGACTACGGCCACGACCCAATACTAAACATAACACCGTAGTCGCGATAGTTGGCAGTAACCAAGCCATACCTTCTTCGTAGAGTGGCATCTTAGATAACACCGGAGACACACCAGCAACAATGCCAATAAAAGCCTGCGCTAGGCTATTCATCGCTTGGCCATCAGCGCCAGTCATGCTGCTCGCGGCAGCTTTAAGGCCATCGAAGATACCGAAAAACAGTGCCACACTCAGTGTGACACGATGTGCAAACTGCGGATTCACGAAATATTCAGTCAAAAAAGTCACCACCACGAGAGCAATGGCCACAGGATAAATCGTCATTAACACCGGAATACTAATGGCGATAAGCTGAGTGAGTCCCACGTTGGCAATGACAGCACAAATGATGCTTAAGAAGACCACAATAAAACGGTAAGACAACTTAGGCATCAACTCATTAAAAAATTCAGAACAAGCACTCACGAGACCAACCGCAGTAGTTAAACACGCTAAGGTCACCACGGTTGATAATAAAACTGAACCAACATCGCCAAACTCACGGGTCACATATTTCGTCAAAATTTCGCCGCCGTTTTTAGCGCCAATAGCGATATCACCTGCCGTTGCCCCCAAAAAAAACAGTGACACATATACAAAAGCTAAACCCGCTGCAGCAATAAAAGCAGCTCGAATGAGATACTTTGTTTGGTCACTCGGTTGGTCAATGCCTTTTTTACGTAAAATATCGATAATCAACACACCAAACAACAAGGATGCGAGCGTATCCATAGTGTTATAGCCTTCCAAAATACCTTCGGCCAGCGGATGATGTTGATAATCACCGATGGCTTGACCCACTTCAGAGGCGGGTAAAAACATCACGGATGCAGCCAAGCCAATCAATAGGATTAATAGAATGGGGGTCAATACTTTACCGACGCTATCGAGCAACTTACCAGGGAAAAGCGCCAGCAACATAGTGACAGCGAAGAAACCTAATGTGTATAGCAGTTGCGTCAGGTTTAACTCTAAACTGCCCAGCAAAAACGTCACCGTCGTGTCATCGATAAATGGCTTAGCGCCAATTTCGTAAGCCACTAATCCCGTACGCGGCGCAGCAAAAGCAGGACCGATAATAATATAAATCGCGACCGCTAATGTCGTTGCTGCAAATACTGGCAGCATAGCCATAACCTTACCTTGAGCCTTAGCGACAGCAATCAGCCCCAATAAAGGTAAACCTACGGCAGTAATTAAAAAGCCTAACATGGCAAGCGGCATATTTTCGCCCGCCAACATACCTGCAAAGGGGGGGAAAATAAGGTTGCCTGCACCTAAAAAGAATGCAAAGGTCATAAAACCTAAGCCTAATGTATCTCCGATACTCATCTGTTTGTCTTGCACTGGAAGCCCCATCTTGTCTTATTGTTTTTTTACAAACTTAAGTGATTATGTGTCAATTAGCCATAGCTAAAACAAAGCCCATCCGCAGTGCAAACCTATGTTTACACAATGCAGTGGTAAATATGTTCAATACATGCCGATTTTATAAGCAATAAAGAACATTCACGCAGTCTGATTGGCGAATAATTCACCACCAAATTCGTGTACCTATCCGTTAATCATAAAAGTGATTAAAAATGGGGGCGAAACTAATACCAGAGTTACAACATTAATACAAGCCGACCCCGCATTTCTGGCAAAAAAGCAAAGCAATGCTAATTAACTGCTAACAAAAGGTTTCCAATGCAATAAATTAAAGCGTTAATTAAGTGAAAATTGCCGTACCCGTAAATAGCCAAATGTTTTAGCCAAATAAATTCAGCGCGATAGGCCGCAACGATTGCTTAAAAACAATAGCAAAAATCGAAGGCTAGAATTAGAATGTTGCGCCCATCATATTGGGCTTAAATCATCTTATAACGGCAAAACTAACTCCTGATGGCATTCACTTTTAAACAATTTCATATCGATGACATGCATTGCGGCATGGCCGTAGGCACAGACAGTGTCGTCCTCGGGGCGTGGGCCCAACTGACCACAGCGAAATCAATCTTAGATATAGGTGCAGGCAGTGGTTTACTCAGTTTAATGGCCGCACAACGCAGCCAAGCACACATTACCAGCGTAGAGTTAGACGCCAGTGCGGCGAATGCTTGCCAACATAATTTTCACAATAGCCCTTGGACTGATCGACTCAGCTTATTCCACTGCAGCATCCAAGAGTTTTGCCAAAATATTGAGTATAAAGGATATTTTGAACATATCATTTGTAACCCACCCTATTTTGAGCAAGGCACACAAGCACTCGAGTCTCCGCGAGCCATGGCAAGGCATACTGATAGCCTAAGCTTTGGCGCATTGTTGGAAGCGATACACTTTTGCCTGGCGCCTCAAGGCCGAGCAAGCCTGATTTTACCCGCGCAAAGCATGACGCGTTTTAATGACCTTTTATCACAGTCTCCATTATGCTTAATCGAACAAGTGAACCTGATTAGCGTGACGGGAAAAGTCGCAAATCGAGTCATGTATTCACTGGCACAACACACCACAGAACCTATTTCGCCCACAGTGAGTGACATTACCATTCGTGAAAGTTCGGGCAAATACACTCAAGCGATGGTGCAACTGGTGAAGGACTTTTACCTTAAACTCTAACAAAGCCAGAGTGCGTGACGGAGGTTATCCCAAAATAGTCTCAATAACGGGGAGTTAGCTCGCTTCACCTGCCAGCCCCTCAGTGTAAGGATAACCCGACATGTATCGTTGAATCGGCTTAAATTGAAGCACTGAACACATGCTGAAGCTCGCCTTTTACCTTAGGTCTGATATATAATGCTGCGCTATTATCCGTCGAGACGCTGCGCATGCTATTTGAAGATTTTCACCTTGACCCAAGTTTACTCGAGTCACTTAATGCCATGGGGCATCATTCACCGACCACCATTCAGCAAGAAACGATCCCTTATGCTCTAGAGCAAAGAGATATTCTGGCGCGCGCCCCGACAGGAACAGGTAAAACAGCCAGTTTTTTACTGCCATCGTTGCAACATTTAATCGACTTTCCTCGTCGTTTCTCTGGCCAAGCACGGGTACTGATCCTCACCCCAACACGTGAGTTAGCAAGCCAAATCCACCGATATGCATGCCACTTAGCCACAGGCCAAGGTTTAGACATTGCTATCGTGACTGGCGGCGTTCCTTATGGGCCACAGGAAGAAGCGTTAGCAGGCAATGTTGATATTCTAGTTGCAACCCCTGGCCGCCTGATGGAATATTTAGACAAAGGTAACTTCAACGCCCAAGAAGTCGATATCTTAATTATCGACGAAGCCGATCGCATGTTAGACATGGGCTTCTCTTCTGTGGTGCAAGCCATTGCGATTGAGGCTCAAGGCCGCAAACAGAACATGCTGTTCTCTGCCACATTAGAAGGCGGCGGTGTACAACGTTTTGCCCGTGAAGTATTAAACGATCCGATTGAAATTGACGTTGAAGCCCCTCGCAGCGAGAAAGCCAAGATCCACCAATGGATCCATTTAGCCGACGATAAAGATCATAAGTTTGCCTTACTCTGCCATTTACTGCGCCAAGAAGATGTCAAACGAACTATCGTGTTTGTGAAAACCCGAGACATCGTTTCTAGCCTAGAAGGCCAATTACTCAAAGTCGGTATTACCTGCGCCTTTATGCGTGGCGATATGGAGCAAAAGAAACGTTTCCAAGCCTTGAGTCGCTTTACCAAAGGTGAAGTTAACGTACTGCTGGCAACCGATGTGGCTGCACGGGGTATTGATATCGACGATATCACCCATGTGATCAACTTCGACATGCCTCGCTCTGCCGATACTTATATTCACCGTATTGGTCGCACAGGACGCGCTGGCGCCAAAGGAACGGCGATTTCCTTGGCAGAAGCCCACGACATGCGTATCGTCGGTAAAATCGAGCGTTATATCGAACAACCGTTAAAACGCCGAGTGATTGAAGAGTTACGTCCAAAAAATAAAGAAGCACGCCCACCAGGTAAGAAAAAAGCCAAGGTGAAAGCAAAAGAAGCGGCGAAGAAAACGAGCAAAAAAGAAGCGGCAAAAAAAGCCAGTAAAATTGCCAGAAGAAAGAAATAACCTGCTTCACCATCCTAATAAAAAAGCCGCTATTGCGGCTTTTTTATTGGCCAGAATGCCAATCCTAGTGCCCAAAAACCATAACAGATACACAACAACACAAAAAACCACACCTAAGCGTTGGATTTAAACCAATAACGGCGTTTAAACCAATAACTGTTTTTAAACCAATAGTAATGATCTGATTTTTACTTTTCGACGTAAATAACCGAGCATTTGATTTTTCTGGATTATCGTTAGACACATTTTATTTACAAAAATAAATTTATTGGTACGACCGACTCTGATACTTTAACCCCATTACGCGATTAGCATGGATGTAACAATAATATGATGAAGCTCCTACTGAGAAGACTCTCTCCTCTTCTTATCCTGCTGCTGTTTATCTTCAGCGCAGCCTTATTAATGAAAACCAAGGAGGCGCCTGAACAAAAAGCTGAAGAGATGCCCGTGCCTATTGTTGATGTTATGTCGGTCACCCAACAAACCGTATCACTCAATTTACCTTCCTACGGCGTGGTTACGCCAAAATATAAAACCCAACTGGTAACAGAGGTTCAAGGCAGAGTGCTCACCATGTCAGCCAACTTTGTTGCGGGGGGAATCGTCAAAAAGGGCGATGAACTCGCACAAATAGAACCCTCTGATTACGAAGCTGACTTAATGCAGGCAGAAGCCTCACTCGCACAAGCTACTGCCGCGCTAAACGAAGAAATCGCCCGTGGCGAAGTGGCAAAAATCGAATTCAAAGGTTACGACAAAGGCTTACCCCCTGAGCTAGGACTACGAATACCCCAACTCAAAAAAGAGCAAGCGAACGTAAAATATGCGCAAGCCGCACTGGCACGCGCGCAACGCAACCTTGAGCGTACCGTTATCCGTGCGCCCTTTGATGGCATAATTAAAGTCAGAAGCGTCGATTTAGGTCAATACGTAAGTCTGGGCACTAATCTTGGCGAATTGTACGATACGCGCACAGCAGAAATCCGTTTACCGCTGACCAACGACGATTTAGCCTACTTAGAATCAGTCGATAATCCCGACACTCAAGTCACCTTAAGCGCCTCACTTGCAGGCCGAGCAATGACATGGACGGGCACGATTATTCGCAGTGAAGGCGTGATCGATGCTGAAAATCGGATGGTGTATTTAGTCGCGCAAATCAACGATCCTTACCTACGTGAACAAAAAAATGCCGGTGAACTACCGTTGAAATTCGGCAGTTTCGTCAATGCGATCATCAAAGGCCGCACGGTCGATGGCATCGTTAAACTGCCTCGTCATGTGGTACGTAATTCAGAAGTCGCATTAGTCAACGACAAAAATATCGTAGAAATACGCCATGTCAATATTGTGCGTAGTGATCTTGAAAATGTCTTTATCCAAGACAGCCTTAAAACTGGCGAACGTGTCGCGATAACCCACGCAAACAATATGGCCAATGGTCAATTAGTCAAGGTCCTTGGTGAGGCGGCATTACCCGTCGAAACCCTCAAACACGATGCTATCGAGTCAAGCCTTGTTGCCACTGGAGTGAAATAATGGACACCAATAAAGGCATTTTAGCTTGGTTCGCTCGCAACAGTGTGGCAGCAAACCTATTAATGGGCATTATCTTGATCGGCGGACTGTTTAGTACGGTATTAATCAACAAAGAAATTTTTCCGAGTTTTGAGTTTAACCTGCTCAATATTACTGTCGCTTACCCAGGTGCAGCGCCTCAGGAAATAGAAGAAGGCATCAATATAAAAATTGAGGAAGCCATTCAAGATATTAACGGGATTAAAAAGGTAACCTCAGTTGCGAGTGAAGGCTTAGGCACCATCTCGATTGAAGTCGAAGACGGCTATGAGGTGCAAACCGTATTAGATGACGCGAAATTGCGCTTAGATGCGATATCGACTTTTCCGGTGAATATCGAAAAACCCAATATCTATAAAGTTGAACCGGAAAACTTTGTGCTTTGGGTGTCAGTGTATGGTGATATGACACTAGAAGACATGAAAGAGTTAGCTAAAACAGTGCGCGATGATTTAGCACAGCTTCCCGCAGTGACACGCGCCAAAGTCACTGGCGTGCGTGATTATGAAATCAGTATTGAAGTCTCCGAAGATAAATTACGTGAATATAATCTCACGTTTTCACAAGTTGCAACGGCAGTTCAAAATTCTTCGCTCGATTTACCCGGTGGTTCAATACGGGCTGCAGATGGCGATATTTTACTGCGCACCAAAGGTCAAGCCTATACCGGCGATGACTTTGCCAATATCGTCGTGACGACCCGTACTGATGGCAGCAGAGTCATGCTACCGCAAGTCGCCACCATTAAAGATGATTTTGAAGAACGCCTAGAATATACCCGTTTTAATGGTCAGCCAGCCGCTATCATCGAAGTCACCAGCGTGAGCGATCAAAACGCCCTCGAAATCGCCGCCCAAGTTAAACAATATGTTGAGGATCGCCGCGCGACGTTACCCGCCAATGCCAAGCTAGATACTTGGGGCGATATGACGCACTACCTCCAGGGCCGTCTTAATATGATGATGTCGAACATGTTAACCGGCGCCATTTTGGTGTTTTTAATCTTGGCCTTGTTTCTTGATCTTAAGTTAGCGTTCTGGGTCATGATGGGGATACCCGTGTGCTTTCTAGGCGCAATGTTGATCATGCCGCTTGAACCTTTTTCCATGACCATCAATATGATGACATTGTTTGCTTTTATTCTGGTACTCGGGATTGTCGTCGACGATGCGATTGTGATTGGTGAAAGTGCCTATGATGAAGTGGAACGACACGGTCACTCTATTGACAATGTGATCCGCGGAGCTCAAAAAGTCGCCATGCCCGCCACCTTTGGCGTATTGACTACCATTGCAGCCTTTATCCCTATGCTACTGGTTTCGGGCCCGATGGGGGTCATTTGGAAGTCCATTGGCATGATCGTCATTTTATGCCTAGTGTTCTCCTTGATCGAATCAAAATTCATTCTGCCCGCACATTTAGCCAATATGAAGTTAAAAAAACCAACTAAGCCATCAGGCTTTGCTGGCAAGTTTAAGGCTAAATTTAACGCTCAAGTACAACACTTTATCCACCACAGTTATCGACAGTTTCTCGGTCGCTGCATCAAACAACGCTACAACGTGATAGCGGTCTTTATCGGCGTGCTGGTGTTATCGGTAGCATTGGTGACCAGTGGTAAAGTACGCTGGGTATTCTTCCCCAATCTCGCCTCTGATTTTATTCAAGTTAAACTGGAGATGGACGAAGGCAGCTCGGAACAAAATACCCTCAAAGTGGTTCAGGACATTGAAGAAGCCCTGTACAAAATGAACGAGAGTATGGAAAAGCAGTATGGCTATGAAGTGGTAAAACATAGCTTTATTAATATGAGCTCTCGCACCTCTGCGTTTATTTTTGCAGAACTGACCAAAGGCGAAGATAGAGAAATTGATGCAGATACGATTTCTGCCGCGTGGCGTGAACAATTGCCTGAACTCTTGTCAGTTAAAAAACTCGATTTAAGCGGTAATCGGAATATGGGGAGCGGTGGCGATATTTCCTTCCGATTGTCTTCAAGTAATCTTGAGGAATTAGCCGCCGCATCAAAGGAGCTCAAACAAAAGCTGGCCACTTATGAGGGGGTATACGATATTGCGGATAACTTTTCCTCTGGTAGCAATGAAATTCGCCTGAAAATTCGCCCTGAGGCCGAAGCATTAGGATTGACCCTTGCGGATTTAGCTCGCGAGGTACGTTATGGCTTTTATGGTTATGAAGCACAACGTATTCTACGTAACAAAGAAGAAATTAAAGTGATGGTGCGTTACCCGCTAGAGCAACGCCGTACTCAAGGTTATCTTGAAAACATGTTAATCCGCACCCCACAAGGCGCATCGGTACCCTTTTCAACCGTGGCAGAGATTGAAAAAGGCGAATCCTTCGCGTCCATCACCCGTGTTGACGGTAAAAGAGCCATTAGCATTACCGCCAACGCCAATAAAAATACCGTTGAACCTTCTAAAGTGGTCCAGGAGATAGAAGC
>JBOFUF010000326.1:0-2990 GCA_051652445.1 Shewanella sp. | reverse complement strand
TGTCGATTTTGCGGCTTTACAGGCGTTGTCGAGCAGGTTGCCTAGTATTTCAGTCAGATCCGCTGCATCGCCTTTAAATACCGCTTGTTCAGACATCTCGCCACTGAGATTGATGGGTGGCTCTCGATAAATTTTAGCTAATGTGCGTAATAACTTAGCCGCGATTTCATCGACACGAATACCTAAATGCCACGAGGCGGTTGCGGCGGTTTGGGCGCGTTTTAGTTGATGGCTAATAATCCGGCTGATCACCGACACTTGCTCACTGGAGGCTTCGCTTAAGTCGGCCTGACTCTTGATCACCGCCAGTGGCGTTTTGAGGCTGTGGGCGAGGTCGGCCAAGGCATTACGATAGCGTTTTCGTTGGGTTTGTTCGGTATTGAGCAAAATGTTGAGTTGCCGAGCAACCGCTTGTAATTCAGTTGGATACTGGCTACTTAGCTGCATAGACTTGCCTTGTTCGACATGATGTAACTCTTGGGTAAAGCGTGCTAAAGGCCGCAATGTCCACAGCAGCCAACTCAGTTGGAACACTAACATGACGAGCATTAAGATCAGTAGCCAAGTCCAAAGCTGTTGATTAAAATGAACAATTTGTTGCTGAAATTCCCGCTCGTCCTTAATGATGTGAATGGTTACAGGCACATTTTGATTTTGGCTGGCAAAGCTGACACTAAAGCTATAGATCAAATGGGGTTGGTCGATGAGCTTGATTTGCTCAAATGCACTGTGACCTGTTACTGGAATGGTAAAGTGTGGCGGTGGGGTAATGCCCATAAAGGATTGCGAGTGCCACGCGATAGTGTGTTTGCCGCTGGCATCTTCCGTGGTGGCAATGGCGTACAGCCCAGATTGAATGAGGTTAAAACGATTCTCTAGTACTAACTCAGGGATAGAGATTTGTTTATTTTCCACCTCAGTCACTGCCAATATCGAATAGGCATAAGCACTGAGCTCATTTTGGGTTGCGCTTTTAACTTGTTCGGTAAAGGCATCGTTTAAGGCGACGCCGATCAAAGGCAATAACACTAAGATAAACAATAGTGCACTGGCAACTAAGCGCGCTTTAAGGGAGTTCAACATTTGCCATACTCTGGCGCGTTTACTCATCGGCGGCAGGCTCTGCCGTTAACGCTTTTAGGCGATAACCTTGGCCGCGCAGGGTTTCAATTAGATTGTATTGATTATCTGGGTCGAGTTTTTTGCGTAATCGGCGGATAAAAACTTCAATCACATTGGAGTCTAAGTCAAAATCCTGATCATAGATGTGCTCGGTGAGTACCGTTTTCGATTTCACTTCGCCCTGATGCAGCATAAAAAATTCGAACAACTTGTATTCTGAGCTACTGAGATTAACCGGTTCTTCACCTTTACGGACTTCTAAGCTGCTGGTGTTAAGGCTAAACGGACCGTTGTAGATTAGCGGGCTAGCCTTGCCTGCCGAGCGGCGGATCAGGGCTTTTAGCCTGGCAACGAGCTCTTGTGGGTGGAAAGGTTTCGTCAGGTAGTCGTCGGCGCCAGCATCGAGTCCTTCGACTTTATCTTGCCAACTGTCCCTTGCGGTTAAAATAAGGATTGGGAAGTCGCGTTTTTGCTCACGCACACTCAAGATCAAGGCGATACCGTCGAGTTTTGGCAAGCCTACATCGATAATCGCTGCGTCATAGTTGTATTCAAGTGCTTGAAATAACCCTTCTTCACCATCACTCGCTACATCGATACTGTAATGGGCATCGAGCAAATGTTGTTTTAAGTTCGCCTGTAGTTCTAAATCGTCTTCAACTAATAACAATCGCATGGTTAGTTCCTCGATACTCGGCCGGTGGCGGCATCTACTGAGACAGAAAACACTTGGCCATCATTATTGAGGACTTTAACGCGATAGCCCGATCCACCCGATTGCACACTGAGTACCTTGCCTCTAAATTGACGCTGCACCATTGCCACCGCTTGATCTGGGCTATTAACGACCAGGCGACGCTGCTCATTCTTGGCACCTTGGTTACGCGGCTGATTGCGATCATTGTGTCTATCATTGCTTGCAATGCTACCAAAGGAGGCAGATAAGCAAGTGAGTAAGGCCAAAGCTAAGCCAAGTTTCATATCGGGTACCCGCAATGTTCGGCGATCATAAGTTGATGCGTTAGATGGATAACTTATCGAGTCGACTAAGAATACCTCATCACCTTAACAAACACATAGAGATCAGCTAATTGGTTGACATAATTCCTTTAAAATTAGCGCTGCTAGCCATGTTGTTATTTAATGTTGTTATTTAATGTTGTTATATTAGTGGCAGAGCAGAAGTTCTGTTGGCGAGTATCACCTAGCCCAGATGAACTCGGGCTGAACGTAGCAGTCCGCTAAGTGCGCAGGGGCTGATGTTCAGCTTATGTTCACCTTGATTGCATTTTAATGGCACTAATTTGAACGGGCTATCCATAGGATATTTAAGATGAACACACTCAACAAACAAGCTATCGCTGCCAGAGTTAATACTAAGCTATTTAAGGCAACGGCTGTGGCGGCGATGTTTTTGGCGTCATCCGCTGCCAGTGCTGACCCCCGCGAACAGGAGTCATCACAAAGCCTTATACCCTTTACTGCGGCCAGTGTCGGTATCGCTAAAAATGCCCAAAGCACTGAGCAGGCTGCCGAGCATCAGCAGCAAGCACTGGCTTTGCTGCAACAAGCCGCCCCCGTTAACAATATGGCTGAAGTCGCTTTGGCCAGTAAATCATTAGCGCCCGGGTTATCGGTTAACCCGCCAACAGTAAACAGAGTGCAACTGATGGGCGCAGTACCGATGACGCGTGAGCAAGTGACGGCTCAACATGCGCGCCAAGGGATTCCGAGTTCAAGCGCGACCAGTGAAGATCCTTATCGCGCACCGATATACCATACCTTCTCGATTTATGATGCTAAGAGTCGTTTATTTGAAGACCTTGACTACGATGGTTTTTACCGCACCTTTAGCGTGACTTTTGATG
>JBOFUF010000325.1:0-3880 GCA_051652445.1 Shewanella sp. | reverse complement strand
ACTCGCGAAGGCCGAAGGCATGTACTACACGGATATGAATGGTAATAAGGTATTAGATGCCACTGCAGGTTTATGGTGTTGTAACGCAGGCCACGGCCGTAAAGAAATCAGCGAAGCGGTCAGTAAACAAATTAAGGATATGGACTACGCGCCCTCATTCCAAATGGGGCATCCTATCGCCTTCGAACTTGCTGATCGTCTCTGCGAGCTAAGCCCTGCAGGATTGAATAAGGTCTTTTTTACTAACTCAGGTTCAGAATCGGTCGACACTGCACTTAAAATGGCACTTTGCTATCACAGAGCCAATGGCCAAGCCTCGCGCACCCGCTTTATCGGCCGCGAAATGGGCTACCATGGTGTTGGCTTTGGCGGCATCTCTGTGGGTGGATTGGGCAATAATCGCAAAGCATTTAGCGGTCAACTATTGCAAGGTGTCGATCACTTGCCTCATACCTTAGACATCCAAAATGCGGCATTCACCCGAGGGTTGTCGGCCTTTGGTGCTGAAAAGGCCGATGTATTAGAACAGCTTGTGACCCTGCATGGCGCTGAAAATATTGCCGCCGTGATCGTTGAACCTATGTCGGGTTCAGCGGGGGTGATATTGCCGCCCCAAGGTTACTTAGCAAGGCTACGTGAAATCACTAAAAAGCACGGTATCCTACTGATTTTTGATGAAGTGATTACCGCTTTTGGCCGCGTTGGCGCCGCATTTGCGAGTCAACGTTGGGGCGTCATTCCTGACATTATTACCACAGCTAAAGCCATCAATAACGGCACTATTCCTATGGGCGCAGTGTTTGTGCAAGATGTTATCCACGACACTTGCATGCAAGGCCCCAATGAACTGATTGAATTCTTCCACGGTTACACTTATTCAGGCCACCCCGTTGCAGCCGCGGCAGCACTCGCTACCCTCTCAATTTATCAGAATGAGCAATTATTCGAACGCAGTCTTGAGTTAGAGCACTACTTTGAAGACGCGGTGCATAGCCTTAAAGGACTGCCAAATATTATCGACATTCGCAATACCGGCTTAGTCACGGGGATCCAATTTGCGCCCAATGCGCAAGGATTAGGCAAACGCGGCTATGGCATATTTGAACACTGCTTTCGCCACGGCACGCTAGTGCGCGCCACGGGCGACATCATTGCCATGTCTCCGCCACTGATTGTCGATAAGCGCGAGATAGACCAAATGGTGAATAGTTTAAGCGACGCAATCATCGCTGTTGGTTAATAAACCACATACACCACATACATTTCAATCTCGCCGCTTAGCGGGAATACAGTTAAGGTTAACGATGCTTACCATCACGCACTTTATTAATGGCCAACACACTCCAGCCAGTAGCAGAACCCAAGATATTTTTGAACCCGCCACGGGTGAGCTACGTGGCCAGGTCTCACTCGCCAGCGAAACCGAGGTGGCTGACGCCATTGCGATTGCTAAAACCGCCTTTGAAACCTGGTCACAAGTCACGCCGCTTAACCGTGCTCGAGTGCTCTTTAAATTCAAAGCCTTAGTCGAGCAACACCTCGATGAAATAGCGCAGCTTATCACCCGTGAGCACGGTAAAGTGATCGACGATGCTAAGGGCGAGCTTATTCGTGGTCTCGAAGTGGTCGAATTTGCCTGTGGTATCCCGCACTTGCTCAAAGGTGAACACACCCAGCAAGTGGGAGGTGGCGTCGATGCTTGGTCGGTGAATCAAGCGTTAGGTGTTGTCGCAGGCATCGCGCCCTTTAACTTCCCCGTAATGGTTCCCATGTGGATGTTCCCCATCGCGATTGCCTGCGGTAACACCTTTATAATGAAACCCTCGGAAAAAGACCCAAGCTCAGTGATGCGAATTGCCGAACTGCTTAAAGAAGCGGGCCTGCCCGATGGGGTGTTTAACGTGATTAACGGCGACAAAGAAGCCGTCGATACCTTACTCACCCATAAAGATGTGCAGGCGGTGAGCTTTGTGGGCTCAACCCCGATTGCCCAATACATCTACAGCACAGCGTCAAAACATGGCAAACGCGTGCAAGCCTTAGGCGGCGCGAAAAACCATATGTTACTCATGCCAGATGCGGATTTAGATCAAGCCGTGAGCGCCTTAATGGGGGCCGCCTACGGCAGTGCTGGCGAGCGCTGTATGGCCATTTCAGTGGTACTGGCGGTAGGCGATGTGGGCGACGCGTTAGTGGAAAAACTACTACCGCAAATTCAACGCTTAAAAGTCGGCAACGGCCTGACACCCGAGATGGAAATGGGGCCGCTGATTTCAAAGCAGCACCTTGCCAAGGTCACTCACTATGTTGAAGCCGGTGTGCAAGAAGGTGCAACACTGCTGGTCGATGGCCGTAAACTGAGTGTTGAAGACAATCCACAGGGCTATTTCCTCGGGGCCTGTTTGTTCGACCATGTCACGCCAGACATGAGTATCTACCGCGAAGAAATTTTTGGCCCAGTGCTGGCGATTGTGCGCGTAACCGATTATCAGGCCGCGCTTGATCTCATTAACCAACACGAATTTGGTAATGGCACGGCGATTTTCACCCAAAGTGGGGAAGTCGCAAGGCATTTCTGCCACCACGTGCAAGTCGGTATGGTGGGAGTGAATGTGCCTATTCCTGTGCCAATGGCGTTTCACAGTTTTGGCGGCTGGAAACGTTCACTGTTTGGGCCACTGCACATGCATGGGCCCGACGGTGTGCGCTTTTATACTAAACGTAAGGCCATTACCGCCCGCTGGCCCGTGGGTAAACAGACTCAGGCCGAGTTTGTGATGCCAACCATGAAATAGTGGCATTTCGGCTTAACAAGGACACAGTCAATGACGTTAAGTATCAACGCAATTATTCGCTTTGCTTCGGCACAAACACCTGTCGAAACCTATTTATTACCCGCCGAAAAATTGCTCGCTGGCAACCCAATTCAAGGGTTAGAAAATCATTACTCAAGCCCATGCAACCAATTTCACAGTGGCATTTGGCACAGTAAATCAGGCGCTTGGCAAATAAATTACACTGAATACGAGTACTGCGAAATCCTCGAAGGTCGAAGTGTGATTACCGATCTCCAAGGTCAAGCACAGACTTTCACCGCCGGTGACCGATTTATCATTCCTGCAGGTTTCCAAGGCACCTGGGAAGTGGTTGAGACGTGTCGTAAGGTTTACGTGATTTTCGAGCAAAAGTGAGCTAGGTCAGCCAAAAAATAACTTGCCATAGAATTACAGCGACGGGATGTAGACCATTGTTGTTTGGCCAACGCGCCAATGCACGCTTGTCGCCAAGAACTAACTGGTGCTATGTTAATTAAAAAAAGGAGCAATACCATGTATAACCATCTCAATAAAAAACAATTAGTCCCGCTTATCGGCTTGATGTTCACGGCATGCTGTGTGTCGACTATCGCCAAAGCCGACATCAGTGGTGAAGTGAGCCTTACAAATGACTACCGCGTTCGCGGCATATCACAAACGGCTGGCGATCCGGCACTGCAAGCAGGTATAGATTGGAGCTTCGACTCCGGTTTTTCCGTCGGCGCTTGGGCAAGTAACGTGGATTTTGATGAACCTGAGTATAATGGCCCTGATGTAGAATATGATTTCTATGTCGGCTATGGCGGTGAGATTAATGACGATCTCAGCTACGATGTGACCCTGTATCGGTACAACTATTCAGGCGAAAGTGATTTAGGTTACTTTGAGATCACCGCAGGAATCGATTATAACGGTTTTAGGGCTGCGTATTGGTTTACCAACGATTACAGCGGCACTGAGCTAGACTATCACTATGGTGAATTAAACTATTCCTACGAATTTGTCGATAATTGGAGCCTAGATCTGCACTATGGCTACAACTTTGGTGACGCGTTAGATGATGG
>JBOFUF010000324.1:0-6895 GCA_051652445.1 Shewanella sp. | reverse complement strand
ATTGGCTGGCGTTTAGACGACGTGGTCGACCTGATTAAAGGTCCTAAGGGCAGTAAAGTTGTACTGCAAATTTTACCGAAGAAAGGCGGTTCGAATGCGAAGCCATTCGATGTTACCTTAGTTCGCGATAAAATTCGCCTTGAAGACAGAGCGGCAACCTCTAAGGTGATTGAACCTAAAGACGGCGAGTATGCAAATCGCAAAGTCGGTGTGATCCAAATTCCTGGTTTCTATATGAATTTGTCGCAGGACGTTGAAAAAGAGCTCGTGAAGTTAAACGAAGCCAAAGTAGAAGGCATCGTCATTGACCTTAGAGGTAACGGTGGCGGTGCATTAACCGAAGCCGTGTTATTGACGGGACTCTTTATCGATATGGGCCCTGTGGTCCAAATTCGTGATGCCGATGGACGAGTGTCTGCGCATCGTGATAACGACGGTAAAACCAGTTATGCGGGTCCATTGACTGTGATGGTTGACCGTTATAGTGCATCAGCATCTGAAATTTTTGCTGCCGCATTACAAGATTATGACCGCGCACTGATTGTCGGTGAATCGAGTTTCGGTAAAGGTACAGTGCAGCAGCATAAGAGCTTAGGCCGTATCTACGATATGTATGAGAAGCCAATTGGCCATGTGCAGTATACGATTCAAAAGTTCTACCGCATTAATGGTGGCAGTACACAGATTAAAGGTGTGACCCCCGACATTGCTTACCCAAGTGCGCTGGATCCCGGCGAATACGGCGAATCTGAGGAGAAAAATGCGTTGCCTTGGGATAAAGTGCCAATGGCGCAATATGGTATCCTCACGGATATTACGCCTGAGTTAGTGACAAGCCTTGAGGCTAAGCACTTAAATCGTATTAAAAGCAGTGTAGAATTTGCCTATATCAATCAAGATATTAACGAGTTTAAAAAGCAGAACAAAGAGAAAACAATTTCCCTCGTTGAAAACGAGCGCATAGCTTCCCGTGAGTCAGATGAGAAGAAAGTCCTCGACAGAACCAACGATCGTCGAGTCGCCAATGGTTTAGCACAGGTTAAATCAATGGAAGACATCACTGACGACGCCGAATTACCCGATGCATTTTTAGACGAAACTGCTTATATCACCTTAGATATGGCTAATGTACAAAAATTGGCCAAAACCGGCGTGAAATAGGCACTATTTTAGTGCGGTTCACCTGATATAAAAACGCGCTTATGGCGCGTTTTTTCTTATTTAAATTAGCAAGTAAGGGGTAAAAGATGTCACAAACACAAGTTAAATACCTTAAAGACTATCAAGCGCCGCTATTCACTATAGCCGCTATCGAACTTGTTTTTAATCTTGCTGGCAATGAAACCAGTGTGCAGGCGATAAGCCAAGTGAAACGTACTTCAAGCCATGCAGAGGCCTTAGTGTTGGATGGAGAGGATTTGACCATTGTTTCGCTGACCGTTGATGGCGATGCTGTGCCTTACCATGTTACTGCCGGTCAATTAGTTCTAGAAACTGAGCTTGATGAGTTTGAGCTGAACATCACCACTAAGCTCGATCCTGAGGCTAATTCGAGCCTTGAAGGGTTGTATATGTCCGATGGTGCCTACTGCACGCAATGCGAGGCGGAAGGCTTTAGGCGTATCACTTATTTCCTTGATCGTCCCGATGTATTAGCCAAATACACCGTTCGTATCGAAGCCGATAGAGCCGCATTCCCATTTTTGCTGAGTAACGGTAATTTGATTGCTCAAGGTGAATTAGCTGGCGGACGCCATTATGTTTGCTGGCAAGATCCGTTTCCAAAACCGGCATATTTATTTGCCTTAGTCGCTGGCGATTTTGATCTATTGCAAGATGAGTTCATTACTCGCAGTCGCCGTAAAGTGATCCTGCAAGTGTTCGTTGATAAAGGTAATTTACATAAAGCACACCATGCGATGGCGTCACTTAAGCACTCTATGGCATGGGATGAGAGCCGTTTTGATCTTGAGTATGATTTAGATATTTACATGATAGTGGCCGTCGACTTTTTCAATATGGGAGCGATGGAAAACAAAGGCTTAAATATCTTCAACACTAAATATGTGCTTGCAGATACCTTAACGGCCACCGACGAGGATTATCACGGCATTGAATCGGTTATCGGCCATGAGTATTTCCACAATTGGACAGGAAATCGCGTCACGTGCCGAGATTGGTTCCAGTTAAGTTTAAAAGAAGGTTTAACTGTTTTTCGTGATCAAGAATTTAGCTCTGATTTAGGTTCACGCGCTGTGAATCGAATTCACGCAATTAAAGTGATAAAGAATCAGCAATTTGCCGAAGATTCGGGTCCTATGTCCCATTCTATTCGTCCTGAATCTGTGATTGAGATGAATAATTTCTACACTGTGACCGTGTATAACAAGGGCGCTGAAGTCATCCGCATGATGCACACCTTACTCGGTGAAGAAAAGTTTCAGGCGGGGATGGCATTGTATTTTAAACGCCACGACGGCCAAGCTGTCACTTGTGATGATTTTGTGGCGGCAATGGAACAGGCCAGCGGCGTGGATTTAACTCAATTCCGTTTATGGTATAGCCAAGCGGGCACGCCGATGGTGACTGCGATGGACAGCTTTGATGCGCAAACGGGCGTTTATCAATTGACCCTTAAACAAAGTCTAGCGAATTGTGCATCAGCGCTGCACATTCCGTTTAGCATTGAACTTATTGATGCGAATGGCCAGTCTTTAGTCAATGAAGTTCTCGATTTTACCCAAGCTGAACAAGTGTTTAGCTTTGAGGGGTTAAGCCATAAACCCGTTAGTTCGTTACTGCAAAACTTCTCTGCACCGGTCAAATTACAATACCCATTTAATGTGGATCAATTAGTCCATTTAATGCGTTTTGCCAGCAGCGACGTTGCACGCTGGGAAGCCTCAGTGGCCTTAGTGAGCCAAGCTATTTGGCAGAATGTGACGAGTTTACAGCAGCATCAAGCGATGACGCTCGATCCACGTGTGCGCGACAGTTTTAAAGGTGTGTTGTTAGACACTGAGCTTGATCCTGCATTGATCGCCGAAATCTTAGCCATACCTACGGCTTCGGCTTTGATTGAGCAAACAGAGAGTGTCGATCTCGATGCGTTAGCTTTAGCACGTGAATTTGTATTAACAGAGCTCGCTTTGTACTGTGAAGATGAATTGATCGCGCGATATCGCTCCTTGAAGGCAGTAGAGACAACGCAGGCAAGAGCCCTTAAAAATCAGTGTTTAACTTGGCTAGCTCGGGTGTCAGATGAAGCTGAAGAGTTTGTTCTTTCTCAGTTCGATAACGCCAGTAATATGACCGATTCCCTTGGCGCACTGACTGCGGCCAATGTGGGGGATTTGCCTTGTCGTGATGCACTGATGACCGCATTTGAGCTACGTTGGCAGGATACGCCATTGGTGATGGATAAATGGTTTATGTTGCAAGCGACCCGTGATGCCGATGATGTGATTGAGTGTTTACGTCAATTGCAGCAACACAAGCGCTTTAGTATGAGCAATCCAAACCGAGTGCGCGCGTTAGTGGGTAGTTTTGCGGCCGGTAATATTTATCAATTCCACCGTCAGGATGGTAAGGGTTATGCTTTCTTAACCGAATGCTTAATGACACTTAATAAGCTCAATCCGCAGGTTGCGGCTCGTATGGTAACGCCATTGATCCAGTATCATAAATTCGACTTAGGTCGGCAAACATTGATAAAAGCCTGTTTAGGGCAACTTTTGGCTTTGCCTGACTTATCTAAGGATATGTACGAAAAAGTCTCTAAGGCATTGGCAAAATAGCGGTTTGCAGGAGGAGGGCAGCCGTCGGTTGCCCTGCTATTATGGAATTATATTTCAAACTATCGATCAGCTATCGAGATTTCTTGCCTTACTATCAAGGGTTTGCTGATAAAGTCGAGGTTCGCGAAACGCAAGGTCGTATTTTGTGGATTAATGGTCGTCATTTCAGGCGTTTTTTAACCGCAAATGGTATTCAAGGCTATTTTAAATTGGTTTTAGATGAGAAAGGACAATTTGTTTCATTAAATCGAGTCTAGTCTAAATTTGTTTATTTTCACTTAGAGCAATTACTTTAAACGGTTGGCTGATTACCTGGCACAATTTGTGATATTTTATTGTTAAGCATATTGCTGAATTGTAAGCTGTTTTTATACACCCCTCCTATCGCGCTTTTTTCTAATTTAAATTCCACCTTTTCAGCTGCCGGTACAAATGTATCTATATGCCTAATTCTTTGGAAAATTTTCTCTGATTGCGCCTTGCTCAAGGGGATTAATTACTGTAACAATGATGTTGCCTGTGAGCTAACAAGATGTTGGTTGTAATTCCTAAAACAAAGAATCCAGCAGGTTACGGAGACCTAAAATGAAAATTGTTAAAAATAGTTTTAACAAATCGGCGCTTGCTTTGGGGGTAGCGTCGGCATTGAGTTTGTTAATGATCCCAAGTGTTAATGCAATGTCTTTTAATTGGGGAGAGGTTGAGGGCACATTTGACTCAACTTGGACTGCGGGTGCGAGCTGGCGTGTGGGAGAACGCGATTGGGAAGGTCAAATTGGTAAGGTGAACCAGCCCCAATTTGATTGGTCTAATTACAGTGCGTTTGGCAATACTAAATACACTTCTGCTGAGATTTGGGCCCAGCCTGGATCGTATTCCAGCAACAATGACTTAAGTAACTTGCTGTATTCCCAAGGCGATACCACCTCTGAAATCGTCAAAGGTTTGCACGAATTATCGTTGAAATACAAAAACTACGGTTTATTTACCCGGGGTATGTATTTCTATGATCGCAAACTGAACGATGGCAATTATGATTTTAATGATCCGCTAACAGGTAAAGAATTTGACCCTTGCGAAGATAAGCGTGCCTCAGAGGTACAATGCAAGGATATTCGTTTACTCGATGCTTTCGTATATGGCAACTTTGATCTCAACGACGGCGCCAATCCATTATCCATTCGCGTGGGTAATCAAGTGGTGTCATGGGGGGAAAGTACGCTGATTGCCCACGGGATCAGTGAAATCAACGCCGTTGACTTGAACATACTTAATGCACCGGGTGCTGAACTAAAAGAAGCGTTCAGACCTCAAGGTATGGTGTGGGCATCGCTGGGTCTGACTGAACAGTTAACCGTTGAAGCATTTTATCAATATGATTGGCAACCGATTTGGGTTCCAACCCCAGGCTCTATTTTTGCGACCAATGATTTTGCGGGTTTTGGCGGATATGCTCAAAACGCTCAGCTTGGGTTTAACGCCAATCCTGACATCAATCTTGACTTTTTGATGCAAGAATATGCGGGTTTAGCGGGCATGATCGCCAGCGGACAAACTGTTCCTCCACAACAGTTAGTGGCCATGGCGTTAGCCTATCCAACCAAAGTGACCTTAGTACAAGATGAAGCAGAACCGAGCAATGATGGCCAATATGGCATTAAGCTGGGTTATTACGCGCCTTCACTGGGTGAAACCGAATTTGGTCTCTATTTCATGAACTACCATAGCCGTCGTCCAATAATCAGCGGTACTGCCGCTGATTTTAGTACGAGCGCATTGTTATCTGATATGGCGACCATAGGTCAAAACTCAGGCAACATCAACCGTGAACTCTTACTCAATCTTAAGAGTTTTTCTAAGGCGCAGATAGTTTATCCAGAAGATATTAAATTATACGGTGTCAGTTTTAATACCTTGATTGGTGATACCTCGGTCGCAGGTGAAATTGCCCATCGCCAAGATGAACCACTGCAAATTGATGATGTTGAACTGTTGTTTGCCGGTATGCCACAGCAGTTAGCTAATGCCGGTCTTCGTCCCGATCTCGATGGTATTTCGCAGATTAAAGACGTTAAACCGGGTGAAACCATCGATGGTTTTATCCTGCGAGATACCACTCAGGCACAGATGACCTTTACCCATTTATTCGGCCCAACTCTGGGTTTAGACAACTTAACGATGTTGGCCGAAGTGGGTGGTGTGTGGATCCATGATATGCCAGGATTTGATGAGTTACGTCTCAATGGCCCAGGTACAGCGCGATCTGGCGGCAACCCAGATATGCTCGGCATCCTTCAAGCTCTGCACGATGGTCCTGAAACTAACCCGTTCCCAACCGACTTTGCTTGGGGATATCGTATGGTTGGAAAGGCGGATTTCAACAACGTCTTTGCTGGGGTCAATATGTCTCCGCGAGTGATTTTCTCCCACGACGTTGATGGTATTACACCTGATCCTATGTTCCTGTTCATTGAAGGGCGTAAATCTGTCGCGCTAGGCGTTAATTTCGACTATCAAAACCGTTGGGGCGCTGACGTGTCTTACAACAATTTCTTTGGCGGTGTCGGTACGACCAATGCAATGGCAGATCGTGATTATGTTTCATTCAATATCAAGTATTCGATCTAAAAGGACTCAAACAATGAAGAAACTGACGATATTGGCGAGTGCAGTCATGTTAGCACTCGTCGCGCCAGTCGCTGTGGCTAAGGTATCAGAGGCTGACGCGGCTAAACTTGGCAATGAGCTTACCCCTTTAGGTGCTGAAAAAGCGGGTAACGCTGACGGTTCAATTCCGGCATGGGATGGCGGTATCACTAAGCCTGTAGCGGGTTACACCAAAGGGATGCATCACCCGGATCCTTTCCCTGAAGATAAGATTGAATTTACTATTACCAATGCTAACAAAGCGCAGTATAAAGATTTCTTAACCGCGGGTCAGGTGAAGTTATTCGAACTGTATCCTGAAACCTACCAGATGAATGTGTATCAGACACGCCGAAGCGCATCAGTGCCGCAGTTTGTCTATGATGCCACTAAAGCTAACGCCACGCGTGCTGAACTCGTTGCCCAAGGCAATGGAATATCGGGTGCCGCGA
>JBOFUF010000323.1:0-13543 GCA_051652445.1 Shewanella sp. | reverse complement strand
CTTTGCGGTGTGCACTGTTGGGCGATCTCATCGCGCAGAGTGCGCTAGATAATGGTTGGCAAGGGGTCGTGATCAATGGTTGCGTTCGTGATGTGGCGAGGTTAAATACTTTTAGCTTAGGTATCTTTGCCTTAGGAGCTATGCCGATAAAAACCGAAAAGTTAGGTCAAGGCCAAATTAATGTGGCTATCGATATGGGCGGAGTGAGGGTTAAACCCGGTATGATGCTCTATGCTGATGAAAATGGTATTGCAATAAGTGATGAAATGTTGAACTTTGCATTTCTGAATTAAATGATGGCAATCATTTTAAGTCGTGTTTGATAAGGATATTTATATGAAATTCATTAAGTGGCTCTTGGCCTTAATGGTGACGCTCATTCTTTTAGTCACCGTTTATCTCACCGTCTTTTTCGACCCTAATGATTTTAAACCTGAAATAGTCGATGCCGTCAAAAAACAAACGGGTCGTGAATTAGTGATTACTGACGATTTGTCTTGGACATTTTTTCCTGTCATCGGTATTAATTTAGGGGGGCTGTCTTTATCTAACCCTGAAGGTTTTACGCCTAAGGCTATGTTAGAAATAAAAAAAGCCGTTGCTGAAGTGGCGCTAATGCCATTGTTTAGTCAGAAAATTGAAATTGCAAAATTGAGTCTCGATGGCGCAACGATCAATTTAGTCACCCGTAAAAATGGCACGAGCAGTTTCGATGGGTTGAGCGGCGATAATAGCCCAAAAGCAGCGTCTCCAGCGACCGTCGAAGCCTCAGTGAATACCAAACTAAACGAGCTTAATATTGGTGGCATTTCTATCACCGATACCCAAATTAATCTGATTGACGAAGCTAACAAGCAGACTCAAGTCTTTACCTTAAATAGCTTCACCTTAGGTGAGTTCGCCTTAGATAAATTTGCGCCTATCGCTTTTGAATTCAGTGCAACTATGCCGGATATGACGGTAAGTAGCGAAGCGAAAGGTGAACTAAAACTCAGTCGAGACTTTAAACAACTCGTTATCAATGGGCTGAAAATTGACACTGTGCTGGAAGGTGAGACTATTCCGAACAAGAAACTCGAAATATCTGTCAGCTTAGCGACGCAAATCGCCCTTGATAAACAGCAATTGTCCGTCGATATTGCGCAGCTTACCGCGGCGAACATTACCGCGGCGGGTAAAGTGGCTGTGAATTATGCTACGAAAATCCCACAAATTAATGCTGATATTCAAATTGGCGATATCGATTTAGATACACTGTTACTTAAAACAGAGGCCGCGGCCGCCGCCACCGCTGAACCAGCGTCAGCGGCAAACACTCAGGCGGTTGAGCCTGACTTATCGGCCCTTAAGCAGCTTGATGTAAAATTCAAGTTGGCCGTTAAGTCTATTAAGGTCGCGAATCTGTCGACTCAAAATTGGTTAATGGATGTGGGCATTAAAAATGGCGTGTTAGATTTGACGAAACTGAATGCGGATTTATATCAAGGTCAGTTGCTGTTGAGCGCTCAGGTCGATGCTCGTCAAGCTGTGGCGAGTTATCAATTTGATAAAAAAATAACCGGCGTACACATTCGTCCTTTGCTCAAAGATGCGGCGGATGTGGATAGATTGGCAGGTACGGCGAACTTTGATGTGAAGGGGAAAGGCAAGAGTTTGATCCCTGAGCAGTTAAAGAAAAATCTGTTAGCCAATGGCCATTTTGATATTAATGACGGTGCATTATATGGGGTTAACATTGCGCAGATGATCCGCAGTGCCCAGACAAAGTTAAAGGGTGACTTATCACCAGATACGCAAGAAGAGCGTAAAACTGACTTCTCGAGCCTAACGGGTGGTTTTTCGCTGGAAAATGGCATTGCGACCAATCCAGATCTTGCTATGTCATCGCCTTTATTGCGTTTGGATGGTAAAGGCACTGTGAATATATTGACTGAAGCCTTGGACTACAGACTGACAGCTAGCCTAGTGAGTACGTTAAAAGGTCAGGGCGGGCGCGATAAAGATGCGCTGGCTGGAATTGACATTCCGCTCGCCATTACCGGGACTTTCCATAAACCTGAATATGCCTTGGATACTAAATCGCTGCTCAATAATCAGTTAAAAGAAGAAACGGAGAAAGTGAAGGACAAATTAAAAGACTCCTTATTGAAAAAACTAGGGAGTTTCTAATGGTTGCTTCAACGCGTTACGCATTACTTGTTTGCGCGAGTGCTTTTGTCGGCGGGCAACTTGTTGGGTGCTCGGCGCCTGAAGCTGCTGACATGAGTCAATCAACCAAGGGGGAGGTGACAACTGCCACGACCGTTCAGCCTGCGATTAGTCGTGCTGCTGATCTGGCGCTCGGTGTTTCTCATCTTAAAAGCACTCTGATATTAAAGGCTGAACCTGTGATGGCAGAAAAGACACAAGGCCTGCTTCGCGGCGAATTAACGTTAGCACCTTTTATCGATTTTAAGCAGCCGCTTAAGGCGACATTGACGGTGACAAATCCACAAACCTACAGTGTCGGCTTGCGTTTTCACTCTGGGATGACGGCGGATTTGTGGTTGGTAACGCAAGAGGGCAAACGTCTATGGGCTTGGTCCAATGAGATGATGTTTACTCAAGCTTTACGTGATAGCCAATTGGCGGCAGGGAAAGTGCTCACGACGGTCTTTAGTATTCCACCCAAAGTATTTGCAGGAATACCTGCAGGTGGTGCTCGTTTAGAAGCGCATTTTGCTGCTACAGCATTAGCATCAAATACCGCGGTAATGGCTCCTGTGGTCTTGTTGCTGACGATGGAATAACGCTTTACCCCACAATAGAAAAAGGCAGCCATCTTTTAGGATCGCTGCCTTTTTTATTCTGTGTGGTTTAATGCTGTTTAGGCTTTACCGCTATGGATCACTTAGATCGCACTTTTTGCGCAATCCTATGCATTCAACTTGCTTTCTTCGACCACTAATTTAATGACTTGGCCTGGTTGTAAATACTGTGACTGCGCTAAGCTATTCCATTCGAGTAGCTCGGCAACTGTCACGTTAAATTTGTTCGCGATACGAGCCAGTGTATCACCTGATTTAACTTTGTAACTCACAGTACGAATTTGCGCTGTTTGCTCAAGCGTCTTTGGTACTAAGATCACCAGTTTCTGACCATTTTTTAACTTGCTTCTCTTACTTAATTTATTCCAAGTACTGAGTTGTTTTACTGTTACTTTGTGAGCCTGAGCGATTTCAGAGAGCGTGTCACCGGACTTAACCTGATACGCCATTTTTGTCGATTCAACCGCGCGCGATTTTTTCGACAATTGCTGCTGAGTCGACTGTGCATAATGTTGTTTATCTTGCACATCGACAGGAATGACCAAATGCTTGCCTGCGACTAAGGTATTACCTTTCATGCCATTGGCGGCGCGAATAGCCGCAACGCTGGTATGATATTGTGCCGCAATCTTACCAATGCTGTCGCCAGACTTAATGGTGTAGCGTAGCCAACTGATCCGATCCTCGGTTTCTGTTTCGGCGAGCGCTTTCTTAAACTCTTCTGATTTATCAATCGGTAGCACTAATGTGTGTGGCCCTAGCGGCGAAGTAGCCGAACGGTGATAACCAGGGTTGAGTTTTTTCAGCTCAACAGTTCGCATGTTTGCTAACTTTGCCGCAAGTGCGAGATCAATTTGGCTATTAATATCAACTACTTCGATAGAAGGGCTGTTATCTATTGGCGCTAAGGTAATACCATACTCATCGGCATTTTTAATCACTTCGGCAAGTGCAAGCAATTGCGGTACATAACGCTGGGTTTCTTTAGGCAGTTTAAGTGACCAAAAATCAGTTTTAAGTCCGTTGTGCTCATTCTTTTTTACAGCATTAAGCACTCGAGATTCACCCGTGTTGTAGGCGGCAAGTGCATAAAGCCAATTGTTATTCGTTTTATCGTATAAATACTCTAATAAATCCAAAGCTGCGACTGTAGATGCGGGGACATCTTGGCGGCCATCATACCAACGGTTCATTTTCAGCCCAAAATACTTGGCCATTGGTGGTGTAATTTGCCATAAACCGGAAGCAGCACTTGCCGATGCGACGGAAGGGTCAAATGCACTTTCAATGATTGGCAGTAACGCGATTTCGATAGGAAGATGACGTTTTTCAATTTCTTCCACAATCAAGTACATATAAGGTGCCGCTCGCTGAGAGATCTCCTCTAAGTGTTGTGGGTTTTTGATATACCAATCGCGATATTTATTCACCAGTGCTTGATCAGGAATCGTCATTTGCATTCCTTGACGAATTCTTTCCCAAACATCCGTAATTTTTGCGTCTTCAGTTTCTGATGCGAGGTAAAATAACGGTTCTTTTTTCTGGATGGTGGTGTTAATAGCCTGCGGTGGGACAACGTCGGCGTTATCAAAGGTCTGACAACCTGAGAGAAGAGTTAATCCCCCTGCTAACATGTAAATCGATAATCTCATTGAAGACATTACTCCTCTGTTAGTGCATCGCCTTGACTTCATCAGAGTCAGTTACGTTATGTAACACTATGATTGGTATGAAGGTAGTGACAACACAGGGCGTAAAGCATTCACGCCAAAGCGGGCTATTCTATGGGATATTGGAGAGTTTGTCCTGTAATAAATCCCAACTCTGTTGGGACATTTGTTGACTTATGCCACAAAAAAAGAGGAAAACTGCATATATTTCAATTATAAATTGTTCAGTCTTAGCTAAAAAATATTTTTCCACTGCCTAAGCAATGTAAAGCAGGTTAATGTATCTAGTTTAGCTTGTTTTTTATTGTTAAAATGCTGGTTAACACTGTTAATGACACTTAACTCACTTGTGCGTAAAAATGGGTTGATGGCCTTTTCTAATGCAATATTCGATGGAATACTCGATTTACCTGCTGTGCGTAATATTGTCACTTGTTCAAGGTAGTGTTGTAACGTGAGGTTATTTGAGTCGACGGTAAGTGCGAATTGAAGATTGGCAAGGGTATATTCATGAGCGCAATACACTTTAGTCTGGGGGGGGAGTTGGGCAAGTATTGCAAGAGAGTCAAACATTTGTGCTGCAGTCCCCTCAAATAGGCGACCGCAACCGGCACTAAATAAGGTGTCACCACAAAAAAGGGCATCTTCGATAAAATAGGCAATATGATCTATCGTGTGCCCAGGAATACTCAGTACTTGAATTTTGCTATTGATAAATGGCAGTGACAGTTCAGGGCTTATATTAGGATCAATAGGACAATTTACACCGAGTATACTGTCGTTATCTGGCCCATAAACCTGCAGGGGGGCGGTCGTGGTGTGTTGGGCATAAGCGATTAATTCAGCAATGCCGCCAGTATGGTCTCGGTGATGATGGGTGACTAAAACACCAGCAAGCGTAAGTGCATTTGATGTAAGGTAACGAATAACCTCATTGGCATCACCTGGATCGACAACATACACATTTTCTGAAGATCCTTGTTGTAACACCCAGATATAATTGTCATTAAAGGCGTTAATCGCTGTTATAGTGAGCATAGAACTGCCTATGTCTGTATTTCAATTTGAAGTTAAAGGTATTATCCATGAGTGAGCACCACTTGGCGATCTTTGCCGCTGTAGGCTTGTGGCAGAATGTCTGTACATTGAATAATTGCCTAACAAGTTAACGGAGGAACTCTGTGTCGCATTTTAGTACTGATCTCAAGCCTGAACAATGGTCAGATCTACCCAATGGCGAGGCACTACAACAAGCGGTGACTAAACAGCTTGAAAATTGGTGGCCAAGAGTTTTTGGTTATCACTTGCTAAAGTTGGGTCCCTTGAGTGCCCAATTGTCGAGCATGACCTCACCCGTCGCCCATCATTTTTCACTTTCCCACACTAAAGGCGGTGCTATTGAAGGCGATTTTTGCCATTTACCCTTGCAGAACGGGGTGATAGATGCGGTGGTGATGAGTTTGTTGTTAGAGTTTGAACCCGATCCTTACCGTATTTTACGTGAAACCGATCGGGTGCTCATTGCTGGCGGTTATCTTTTTATTGTGGGTTTTAATCCCTTGAGTCCGGTATTTTTAGGTAAGTTATGGCCTAAATATCAGGATTGTCTTCCTTGGAATGGTCGCTTTTTTATGCCATCAAGGGTGCGAGATTGGTTAGGTTTATTGGGTTATCAAGTCGTAGGGGATGAGCGTTTGATTTATCATCCTTTAATGGGGAATTTTAACCAAGGCCGATTTTTTCAACAGAGTTTAGCTTCATGGCTTCCCAGTGCGGGTAGTTTATATTTGATTGTGGCACGTAAACTTGAGTCGCCACTCACACCTATTCGCGATAAACGTAAAGTGCGCCAGACGAAGTGGGCCACGGCACCGAGCGCTGGGCGTTCAGGGCATTTATCAGAGCATTGTGAATAACGGATAGATTTTTTACTCTAAACACAGGTTTTATATGCGGATTACCTTAAAACAATTGGCGGTATTTGAAGCCGTAGCACTCAGTGGGCAGGTGGCAAAGGCGGCAGAGCAAGTTAACTTATCAGCTCCAGCCACTTCGATGGCATTGGCTGAATTAGAAAAACAACTCAATGCACGATTATTTGAGCGTATTGGTAATCGATTACAACTCAATTCTCAGGGTAATTTGTTATTACCATTGGCAACCGATTTATTACATCGAGTAGAGCAAATTGAAGAGGCTTTTACTAGCCATAATGGGGATTTGGTAGGCAACTTAAGCGTAAGCGCAAGTTCTACTATTAGCAATTATCTGCTGGCAAAGGCGGCTGTATCATTTTGTCAGCAACATTCACAAACCCATGTTGATGTTTGCATCCATAATACTCAGAATGTGATCCACTCGGTTGCACAGTTTCAAGCCGAAATGGGCTTTATTGAAGGCCATTGTACTGATAAACGTCTCAATGTGGAGGCTTGGCATAAAGACAAATTATTAGTGTTTTGTCATCCCTCGCACCCTCTGGCGGGGTGTAGCGTTAAACCTGCCGATGTGAAAGGCGAATTTTGGGTGCTCCGTGAAGAGGGCTCAGGAACAAGGGAGTATTTTATCAATGCCGCTAATGGGTTAGATATGCAACCTGAAACTAAATTTAGTTTCACCACACCGGATGCAATTAAACTTGCGGTTAAACATGGCGCAGGGTTGGGGGTGTTATCTGAGCTGGCCGTGGAGCAAGATATTGCTCGCAAAGAATTAGCCTTAATTACAATTGAAGGGTTAATACTCGAGCGACAATTTTATCGTATTACGCACAAAAGCCGCCACGCAAGCGGATTAGGGCGCGCATTTGTGCAGTTTTGTGATGAATTTTTTAATATTCATCCTGCACAAATCAGCTGAACATCGCTCCGTTGACGCCGCTTAAGCTTGGTAGCCTTCATCAATTTGGTTTGAATTGGCTTCAGCGGCTTTACGCGCGAGGATATCGCAACGCTCATTTTCAACATGGCCTGCATGGCCTTTAACCCATTGCCAATCCATTGTGTGCATCTGTGAGGCTTTATCTAAGCGTTTCCATAGGTCAACATTTTTGACTGGAGTACGGTTTGATGTCATCCAACCTTTTTTCTTCCAGCCATGGATCCAGGTCATGATGCCTTGGCGCATATATTGGCTGTCGCTGGTGAGCACAACTTGACAAGGCTCTTTTAAGCTTTCTAACGCTATGATTGGCGCTAATAATTCCATACGATTATTGGTGGTGAGCGCAAAACCGTCAGACATCTCCTTTGTATGGCCTTTATAATTCATTACAATGCCATAGCCGCCAGGACCGGGATTGCCTAAGCAAGAACCGTCGGTGAAGATGTGGATCAGTTTTAGTTCAGTCATCAAATTGTTACCATAGCCGGGAATTTCGGCCGAGTATAACTAAAAATTGTCATAAGAAGCGCATAAAAAAATGAATATTATCTCTAACGCTAGCCGTCAGGTTATTTTGGATACCGAAACCACAGGTATGAACCAAGGCAGCGGCGCCATCTATTTAGGCCATAGGATCATCGAGATTGGTTGTGTGGAAGTGGTGAACCGTCGTTTGACGGGGCGTTATTACCACCAATATATCAACCCTGGTCAAGCAATCGATCCCGAAGCCATCGCCGTTCATGGTATTACCGATGAGCGTGTGGCTAATGAGCCACGTTTTCATCAGATTTCTAAAGCGTTTATCGATTTTATCGATGGCGCTGAAGTCGTCGCCCATAACGCCAGTTTCGACGTGAGCTTTATGGATCATGAGTTTTCACTGTTGCAACCGCGTGGGCCTAAAACCGCTGATATTTGTCAGATCCTCGATACCTTAGTCATCGCTAAGTTTCTGCATCCTGGCCAGAAAAACAACCTAGATGCCCTCTGTAAGCGTTATGGCGTGGATACTTCTCGGCGCGAATATCACGGCGCATTGCTCGATGCCGAGATCCTCGCCGATGTTTATCTGATCATGACTGGCGGGCAGACAAAGTTTAATTTGTCCAACGAAGAAGCGGGGCAGGAAGCCGGTGGTATTCAACGTTTTGATCCGCAATCACTTAGTCTTAAAGTGATTGGCGCATCGGCCGATGAATTGACTATGCATGAACAACGCCTTGATTTAGTCGCCAAATCAGGTAAATGCCTCTGGAGAGGATAGAATAATTACTATGCCGATGTTGCGCCATAATCCCATGTTAGCTTTTTGCCTCCTTGCCACCACGCTGTTATCGAGTGTGGCGAGTGTATTGGCTGCTGACGTGGATCCCAAGCCAGCTAAAACTGCGCCAATTGTCGGATTGGAGACGGCTTCTGAGCTTAAAAACCGTTTTCGCATTGATCATCTGGTCGATAGCATGACCTTATTAGTGGAGCGTGAGTACGGCTCTGCGCCTGTCGTTATCGTGTTGCCCGATGGCAGTAAATGGTACGCTAATCGCCATCCAGAAACCGTCAAGTGGGTTGATGGTCTAACGGGCGATATTATTTACATTGAATCACCACAACCGGGACCTTGGCAGTTGGTGGGTAAGGTTGTTGCTGGTTCAGCCCTTAAGAAGCTCTCTAAACTCGAAATCGAAGTCCAGCCTTTACCCCAGCCACTTTTTCAAGGTGAGCAAGTTAACATCGTCGCCCAGTTAATGGGTGATGAGCAGCGTGTGCGTATGCCGGGGTTAGATTTTCTGGTCGAGTGGACGGCATATTTTGTCAGTAAACATAAGGCGGGCGATGAAAACTTTGCCGCGGGGAACATTATTGTTGGTTCCTATAAAGACAATGGTGAAGATTACGATAAAAAACCTGACGATGGCGTATTTACCAGCAATATCAATATAAATCAGCCATGGGGTGATTATGAGTTTGTGGTGCAGGCACGTAATAATGTGTTTGAACGGCAGATTTCATTCCCCTTTAAATTATCGCCTCGGCCGATTAATCTAGAAGTTATTACTCCTGAGGATCCGCTAACAGGGCAATGGAAAATGTTGTTACACGCGGATAAGACCGTGTTACAACTGGCTGAGACGCATTTTTCGTTTGAATTGGTTGGCCCTGCAGGTTTGCAGGTGCCTTTGGTTGTGAATGGTCTCACTGAGCCTGACTCTGAGTTACATTTGCCCACCGTGACAGAGTTTGGTCGTTATCGAATCAAAGGTTTTGTCGCAACAACGACGGTTACTGGTCGAGAAATCGTGCTGGATTTACCCGAGTTATTTTTTAACTTGATTCAGCCACCTGCGCCACCGCCGAGTGCAGAAGATCTTGCGGTTGTTGCTGCGCAAAAAGCGGCAGAGGAAGAAGAACTTGCATCGCAAGATGCGATGTTTTGGATTATTACCATTAACGCGATCTTATTGGTTTTGGGCGTACCGGGTTTAATTGTTTGGCGTAAACGGCAAACATTAGCTCAGGCCTTAGCTGCTACTGAGTTACGTTTATTGAATGAAGCCTCCGCTAATTCCGCAGTCCCTTCGCTTGATGAAATCGATCTCACTCAGCCTGATGAGGCAGATAAAAAACGTTAACTCAGCATAGGCCTTTTTATTTCTCTCTTTTTGCCCAGTCATTGCAGCATGTTAACGGCTACAATTTGGAATCAATTGTTATCTTATCTTCGTGTTACTTAGATCATTCAGTCTTCGATAAACGTGACAGTGTTTATCTATTTGTTAGGTTTGTTATGAGGGATTGGCAATTTCTGAACCATTATCAGTCATCTATTCGTTAAAGATGATGTGAGTTTATTTTTCCTCATCTAAAGGTGTTTTATGGTTGAAAAAATTACGGGTATCTTAGCGTTAATCGGGGTGTTATCACTTTTGTGTCAATGGCTTGGCTGGAAATTGCGGTTACCGGCCATTTTGCCTTTATTACTTTGTGGGCTCACGCTGGGACCAGGGCTTGGGTTGCTCAATCCGGATGCGATTTTTGGTGATTTGCTTTTTCCGATTATTTCCCTCGGAGTCGCCGTGATTTTATTTGAAGGTGCTTTGACTCTTAACTTCAAAGAAATCAAAGATCATGGCCGCATGGTGACGCATCTCGTCACTATTGGGACAGTGATCACTTGGGCTTGTATCAGCACGGCCACTTTTTATCTGCTCGATTTTAGTTGGGAAATCGCCTTACTGTTTGGGGCGCTCGTGGTCGTGACAGGGCCAACGGTTATCGTGCCTATGTTAAGAAGCATTCGTCCCAAATCTCAGCTTGCGAGTATCTTACGTTGGGAAGGCATAGTGATCGACCCAATCGGCGCGTTGCTCGCAGTGTTAGTTTTTGAATACATAACCGTTGCAGGCAATCCTACGGCACATGTGTTGTATGCCCTTGGCTCAATGCTTTCATTAGGATTAGGGCTAGGGGCGGGAGCCGGTTACCTCACGGGGCAAATATTAAGACGCAATTTATTGCCACATTATCTGCGTAATACCGCGGTTTTGACATTAATGTTGGGCGTATTTGTCGGTTCTAATTTATTACAAGAAGAGTCAGGTTTATTAACGGTGACAGTGATGGGAATTTGGCTTGCCAATATGCGTGGTGTGGATATTGCTGCAATCCTGGAATTTAAAGAGACTTTAACCGTACTGTTGATTTCGGCATTGTTTATTTTATTGGCGGCACGATTAGATTCTAATGCCATGCTCGACTTAGGTTGGGGTGGCGTTGGGGTGTTAGCTGTCACTATGTTGTTGGCGCGACCACTGAGTATTTGGGCATCAGGTATCGGCACTTCCCTGTCGAAGGCTGATAAGTGGTTCTTATGTTGGATTGCGCCGCGAGGCATTGTTGCTGCTGCGGTTTCGTCGTTATTTGCGATAAAGTTAGAGGCAAATAATGTGCAGGGCGCTGAGGCGATCGTGCCTTTAGTGTTTTTAATTATCATCGGCACAGTGGTTATTCAAAGTTTAACGGCTGGACGTTGGGCGCGATTTCTTGGGGTTAAGGCTGATTCTGCTCAAGGTTTTTTGATTTTCGGTGCATCTAAATTTTCCAGAGAACTCGCAAAAATTTTAAAAGCGAAGGATGTTAAAGTGTTGTTGGCTGATAATAACTGGGACAATATTCGCCTCGCGCGTATGGATAATATCCCAGTGTATTTTGGTAATCCGGTTTCGGAACATGCTGAGACTTATATGGATTTAACAGGTATCGGCCGTGTGTTGATCATTTCACCTTATCGGCAGTTAAACCCGTTGGTCAGTTTTCATTTTCAAGACTTTTTTGGTACTAAAAAAGTTTTTGGTCTTAATACTACCGAAGTTGGCAGTGCGCGCCACCAGCTCTCTGAAAGTTATAAGCAACGTTTATGTTTGTTTGGTGATGCAGTGTCTTATGCAAAGATAGCCAGCTTAATGGCGAGGGGTGCACAGCTTAAAGTGACCCATTTAACCGACAACTTCAGTGTTGAGCATTTCCGTAAGCGTTACGGTGAAACGGCCATACCACTGATTTATTTAACCAAGGAAGGTAAGGTCGTCGTAGTGTCAGGCAATGATACTGTGTTCCCAAATGGCATTGAGTTGATTAGCCTGTTGCCAATTGAAGCCTTAGAAGAAGCCAAAATACAACAAGTCATCGCAGAGCGAGAAATACACGAAGCCCAAGAGAAAGCGCTCGCTGCAATTGCAGAGGCTAATGCGCCTAGTGTAGTGCAAGATGCAGAAAACACTTTAGTGAAGAATTAGTGCCGGTATATTTAGCGAAGAGGTACGAGTGAGCCGCGTTATAACTTGGCTGACTCGTTGTTTAATCAATTGCGGCGTTTATGATGTTGTTGAGGCGAACTTTTCCGATATTCTGCGATTTAGTTTGGTATTATGCCGTTTTTCCTCTTGAAACCTTACGCAGGTTTCTGCTGCGCGAGTCCCGCTTTTTATGTCTATTCAAACGCTGTTATTGACGGCTCTGGCGAAACGCCATGATTTTTTACAACAAGCTGAAAAGGATCACACTGATTGTTTTCGGGTGTTCCATGGCACAGTTGAAGGCGTGAGTGGCTTGAATGTCGACCGTTACGGCGACACTTGGCTCCTGCAGAGTTTTCATCAAACCTTAACCGACGAAGAGTTAGCCGATGTTAGCGCTGTTTTGCTGCAACAGGCCGATTTGCCGATTGTGTATAACGATCGCTCATTAGGCAATTCTCGCGTATTGAATGCGTTAACACCCGAACTGACAGAGATTGCGAGTTCTGAGCGGGTGATGCAGGAAAATGGCATCAAGTTCAGTACTAAACTGCGCCACGAGGGACAAGATCCGCTATTATTCCTCGATATGCGTATTGGCCGCGAATATGTACGGGCACACAGCCAAGATAAAACCGTGCTGAATTTGTTTTCCTACACCTGCGGTATTGGTACCGCAGCTGCCATTGGCGGGGCAACTCGAGTGATGAATGTCGACTTTTCTTCCTTTGCCTTAGCGACGGGTAAAGCGAATGCGGCGTTGAATCAGGTGTCGAATGTATGTGAGTTTGTGCAGAGTGATGCATTTCCGGCATTGCGCCAATTGGCTGGCTTGAGTGTGGGAGGACGGCGTAATCAAAAGTTACCAAGCTATCCTAAATTACCTCGCACTCAGTTTGACTTGGTGTTTCTCGATCCGCCGCGTTATGCCAAGAGTGCTTTTGGTATTGTCGATTTGGTCAATGATTATCAAGGTTTGTTCAAGCCCGCATTAATGGCGACCAAAGTCGGTGGTACTATCGTTTGTTGTAACAATGTGGCGAAAGTCGAGCGCCAAGCATGGTTTGACAGTTTAGTACGCTGTGTTGAAAAACAAGGCCGTGCAGTCACTACGTACACTTGGCTCGCCCCCCATGAGGATTTCCCTTCATTCGATGACAATCATCCACTTAAAATTGTGGCGCTGACATTAAACTAATCGGGCCACCGTAAACATAAAGGGCGCAAAAAAGTGCCCTTTATTTACGGTGAAGATTTGATAGCCACAAAGCCGCAGTAGTAAGGTCAAACCGTGAAAATTAGTCAACGTTTACAACAGATAGACAGTATGATCACGGCTCATTATGATCATAATGAGCCGTGATCATACTGTCTATCTGTTGTAAAC
>JBOFUF010000322.1:0-5101 GCA_051652445.1 Shewanella sp. | reverse complement strand
CTTAAGAATCGAGTCTCGATCAGCGACCGCCCTGCCGAGGTAGAAACGCGCGAGGAAGAGGGTATTATGCTATCAAGGCCACGCCAAACTCGTTTGGGAGTGGCCCTTAAGCATGAATGAATAAATAAAATTACTTAGCCTGTTGGCGCCCCTGAGTGGGTTTTGACTTACCACCACTTTTTGATGGGCTTCCCGCTTTAGCCGCTGCACCACCTTTGGCTTGAGCGCCGACTTTCGCTGGCGATCCACCAGACTGACCGAAGGGAGCCTTCGCCCCCGGACGGCTCGAATAGGCGCCGCTGGGCTTAGCTCCTGTGGGTTTAGCGCCATTGGCGGCAGGTTTTCCACCTTTACCGACCGCTTTTGACTCAGCACTAACCTGAGCTTGGGCGCCGCCTTTAGCCGTACCTTTAGCCGTACCTTTAGCTTTGCCGTCGCCCTTGCGGTCATCAAACTGATTGCCCGAGAAACGCGTAAACGCTTTTTGGCCTTGGTTGGCATCTTTCATCCACTTCGGTCCGCGCTCATTGCGACCTTCGGGCGGCACCAGTTGATGGGGGCTATTGCCGATCAGGTCTGCACGTCCCATGGCGGTTAAGCCTTCACGGATCAATGGCCAACCCGCGGGATCGTGGTAACGCAGCAATGCTTTGTGCAAGCGGCGTTGGCGCCCTTTCTTCGGCACAGAGACCACTTCGCTGGTGTGCTTGACGTTTTTCAGCGAGTTTAACTCGGTATGATACATCGTGGTCGCATTCGCCATCGGTGACGGGTAGAAGTTCTGCACTTGATCGAGCTTGAATTTACGCTCCTTCAACCACAGCGCTAAGTTCACCATGTCTTCGTCGGTCGTGCCGGGATGCGCCGAAATAAAGTAAGGGATCAGGAACTGCTCTTTACCCGCTTCCTTAGAAAACTTGTCGAACAATTCTTTAAACTTATCGTAGGCGCCCATGCCGGGTTTCATCATCTTGCTGAGCGGGCCTGCTTCAGTATGTTCAGGGGCGATTTTTAAGTAGCCGCCCACATGGTGCTGTACTAACTCTTTGACATAGGCGGGATCTTCAATAGCCAAGTCGTAACGCACGCCAGAGGCGATCAATACTTTCTTGATACCCGGCACGCTACGCGCCGCGCGGTATAAATCGATGGTGTGTTTATGATCTGTACCTAAGTGACCGCAAATCGAGGGGAACACGCAGGATAAACGCCGACAGGTTGTTTCAGCCTTTACGCTAGTACAACCTAAACGATACATGTTGGCGGTTGGGCCGCCTAAATCGGAAATCACCCCAGTAAAGCCGGGGACTTTTTGCTGAATATCTTTGATTTCTTTAACGATCGACTCTTGTGAACGACTCTGAATGATGCGGCCTTCATGCTCAGTAATCGAGCAAAAAGAACAGCCACCAAAGCAGCCACGCATGATGTTAATAGACGTCTTGATCATGTCATAGGCAGGGATTTTGTCCTTGCCATAAATCGGATGAGGAATGCGTTGATAAGGTAAATCGAATACGGCATCCATCTCATCGGTGTTGAGTGGCCATGCCGGTGGATTCACCCAAACGGCACGCTCGCCATGGGGCTGGAATAACGCACGGGCACAACCGGGGTTTTGCTCTTGGTGCAAAATCCGTGAAGCATGGGCATATAAATATTTGTCTTCAGAAACTTTTTCAAACGCTGGCAGCAACACATAGGTTTTATCCCATGGCTTAGGACGCGCAGGTTGTACGCTAATAGCCTTAGGCGCGTCGTTGTCAAAAATCTTCACATCCGACGGGCCGGACAAGTTAGTGCAACCCACATCATCGGCGCCGTAAGGATTCGGTAACGGCTCTATCTTGTGCAGTTGATCAATCTTACGCGAGTCTATACCACGCCATTCGGGCAAAGGCTCTTTACGGATAACGGCGGTACCGCGCACATCGTGTAGCGAACTGATCGGTTCACCCGCTGCCAAGCGCCGCGCCACTTCAACCAAAGGACGTTCGGCATTGCCGTACATTAAAATGTCAGCCTTCGCATCCATGATCACACTGCGGCGCACTTTGTCAGACCAATAATCATAATGGGCAATACGGCGCAAACTGGCTTCAATGCCGCCAATGATCACCGGCACATCTTTAAAGGCTTCTTTACAACGCTGGGTGTACACAGTCACAGCGCGATCAGGGCGTTTACCACCAATATCCCCGGCAGTATAGGCATCGTCAGAACGTAAACGACGGTCAGCGGTGTAACGGTTGATCATCGAATCCATGTTGCCGGCGGTGACGCCAAAAAACAGGTTAGGACGCCCCAGTTGCATAAAGGCGTCTTTACTCGACCAATCGGGCTGGGAAATAATGCCAACTCGGTAACCTTGGGCCTCTAGCATACGGCCAACCACCGCCATACCGAAGCTGGGGTGATCCACATAAGCGTCGCCTGTGACTATGATAATGTCACAACTATCCCAACCAAGCTTATCCATCTCCTTGCGAGACATAGGTAAAAAAGGCGCAGTGCTATCGCCCGTGGCCCAATACTTAGGATGACTAAAGAGTGTGGATTCAACTTGCATGGATTGTGACCCGAAAACGTAATATCAAATAAAGGCGCCACTGAAAATACGTTACGCCAATTTAGGGACGCGGAGTATAGCAGGCAACATGGGGTCCGTGCGATTAAAAAAACACCAATTGAGGTGTTTTAGCGGGTAATTGCGCCTTAAGTTCAATGCCCCTAAATCCACTATGGATATGGCTTAGGACGGCATCTAGCGTTCAACCTTAAGAGTCTAGAGACCCTTTGCTAATCCTTGAGCAAAATGCAGCAAATTCACCAACGCCAAACTGATAATCACTAGCCAAGTGAGCAATACGCCCCAGAAACGCCCAAAATGGTAACCACCTTGACCTTGGGTTAAGCCAATAGCGTGGAGCAGGCGCGCCACTATCCACACAGTGCCAAAACAGTGTAGATAAAATGCAGGCAAGCCCCCCGCTTCAGCCACCAGCATGAGAATCAATACAATAGGGGCATTTTCGAGCAAGTTAACATGGACGCGATCCGCTAAAATAAGCTGCTTATTGCCACCGTCACCGAGACCAATCTTGTGGCTTTTTCTGACTTTCACCACCCGATAGGCTAAAGCGACAATGAGTAGCCCAGTGAGGCTAGCGTAAAGACCGGTTATCATCAAAGACATATCTCACTCCCCTTTATCGAAGGGCCGACTATAGCCCAAGCGGCAAAAAATCAGCAATTTATTTGTATAAATATCCAAAGCTATTAACCTTTTACCCACAAGATAGGTTACTATGCGCCCGCTAACCCTACAACTTTTAATACAGCGAAGCCCCCCGATTGGATAACGACGAGTTCATCAAAAAGCGCAGATTTATCATCAAGCTAGGCAAGGCATTGCATAAGTTTGGTACCCCGGCATATCGCCTAGAAACCCACTTACAAACCGTTGCGCGCACGATAGGGATTGAAGGCTACTTTCTAATCTCCCCGACGTCGATGACCTTTGTTTTACAACACGATACCGATCAAGAATACAACCATGTGGCTCGCGTCAAACCCGGTGAGCTTGATTTAGGCTCACTGGCACGCACCGATGAATTGGTTGATGAGTTAACCTCAGGTAAACGCACCTTAGCCGAGGCCTTAGATCGCTTAGAAGACATCGCCAATAAACCCAATCCCTATGGCCCTGTTTTAACTTGCTTTTCTTTTGGCACTTCCGCCGCTGCCTTTGCCATGCTGATGGGCACCGGTTGGAACGATGTTTTTTGGTCAGGATTATTAGGCTTATTCGTCTATGGCTTGGTCTACCGCGCCGAACGCTCAACACGCATGGCCGAAGTACTCGAACCCTTCGCCACCATTCTTTGCGCTATCGCGGCCTGCGGTATAGCACGTCTCGATCCGAATATTAATATTCCAGTGGTGATCCTATCTTCCATCATTATTTTTATTCCCGGCTTAGCCTTAACCTTAGGCCTGGCTGAACTCGCCGCACGGGATTTGATTTCTGGCACAGCGCGCATCATGGATGCGAGTATGCAATTATTTAAACTTTACTTTGGTGCCGTGCTCGGCATGGCCATCGGTAAAGCGATCTTCGGTGAAGCGATTCATATTGAACCAGAAGGTTTACCCCGCTTCGCGATTTGGTCAGCGGTTCCGATTCTATCGATGGCGCTGGTGTTTATCTTCAAGGCACGAATGCAAGATTCACCTTGGGGCGTATTAGCTGGAATAGTGGCGTTTTTCTCGGCCATGCTCGGTGGGTATTATTTTGGTGATTCGGTGGGGATCTTTTTTGGTGCCTTGGCGGTAGGCATTTATTCTAACCTTTTCGCTCGCTGGATGAAGGCGCCCGCCTCCATCGCCTTGTTACAGGGAATCGTCATCTTAGTCCCCGGCAGTAAAACCTATATCGGACTCAATGCGTTGATCTCAGGTGAAACCATGCTTAATCAATCACACATCGGCCCACAAATATTTTTGATTTTTATGTCACTGATCGCAGGGCTTATCTTTGCTAACGTCGCCGTCCCACCGAGGCGTACATTGTAACAATCGCTCATTCGGCTGGAGCCTTCGCCCAGCCGCCACCTCAAGATAATCTTAAGCTAACCTTAGGTAAAATAAGAAACTTATTAAAATGTTTCCTTGACTAACACCGGCTTTTCATGCGTTATTAAATTGTGAACGGCTAAGTGAAAATATTTTCGCCGCCGTCGTCAATTTTAGGGGAGTGGCCTTTTATGCAGAAATTTATTCAGTATGCATGCATCCTACCTTGCTGTATTAGCAGCCTATTCAGTGCTGCCCAAGCAGAAGACGCTAAGATTGACAAGCCCACCACTCAGAAACAAAAAATCAGCAAGATTGTGGTCGCTAATAACCCCATTTTTAATGAGTCAGAATCCGATGCTTTTTTCATTCACCGCTGGGCTAACAGCTTGCATATCAATACCAAAGAATATGTGGTGCTCGATAATCTAACCTTCAGTGAAAATGATACTATCACCCAAAAAGATCTCGACGAATCACAACGGCTCCTGCGTGCAGTGCCCTACATCCGCGACGCGAAAATTTA
>JBOFUF010000321.1:0-1578 GCA_051652445.1 Shewanella sp. | reverse complement strand
ATTTATATGTAGATTTATCATCAATCGCGAAGGGGTTTGGGGTTGATAAAGTCGCTTCCATTCTCGATAAATACCACGCGACAGGATATTTAGTCGAAATCGGTGGCGAACTGAGTATTAAAGGTGCCAAAGGTGATGGAAGCTCTTGGCGTGTAGCTATAGAGCAGCCAACAGATAAAGGTGTTGCAGTACAACAGGTTATTGAGCCTGGTACGATGGCAATGGCGACGTCTGGTGACTATCGTAATTATTATGAGGAAGATGGCCAACGTTTTACACATATAATTGATCCACGAACCGGTTTTCCGATCAATCATAAGCTGGCATCCGTGACCGTATTGCATCAAAATTGTATAACCGCCGATGGTTTTGCCACGGCCATGATGGTTTTGGGTACCGAAGCATCATTGGAACTTGCCAAGAAGGAACACTTGGCGATAATGCTAATCGAAAAGCAGGGTGAAGGATTTAAAGTCTATCACAGTGACGCCTTTAAGCCTTTTCTTAAATAGTTGGAGTCAGCATGAGCACATTTATCGCGGCATTTGTGGTGTTACTATTATTCTTTTTGCTTATGTCGATTGGTTATCTCATTAAGCGCAAAGTCATTGAAGGAAGCTGTGGCGGTTTAGGGGTGTTAGGGATAGAGAAAGCATGTGATTGTGATGACCCTTGTGACAAACGTAAACGTCGCATGGCTGCTGCAGAAGAAAAAGCGCGTCGTGAAAAGTTAACCAAAGATCGCATTATCTAAATCATTTTGATTCGACAATAGCCTCCGATTTAGGGGGTTATTTTTTGCCCACTATATTATTAAATGGGTTAATCATTTGAGATTTATTCTAGGGATTAGAGAGGGATAGCAAGTTAACCCAAGGAAGAATGAGAATGCTTTTCATCATTAAGTGAGTGAAATATAAAGATAATTTGAATTGGTTGATAAATTGTACTAGTCTAGAAGCTTGATTTAGATCAATCTTTTTCACGCTTACCAAGGATAGTAACTTATGAAAGGTCATCCTAAAGTGGTTGGGCAACTGAATCGGGTGCTTACCTGTGAGTTGACCGCCATCAATCAATATTTCCTCCATGCCCGCATGTTTAAACATTGGGGCTTAGAGAAGTTAAATCACGTCGAATACAAAAAATCCATCCAAGATATGAAGCACGCCGATAAGCTCATTGAGCGCGTGCTGTTTTTGGAAGGACTCCCCAATCTACAGCAACTGGAAAAACTTCGCATTGGTGAACATAGCCAAGAAATGCTCGACTGCGATATGGCGATGGTGCAAGAGCAGCTCGCATTACTGCGTGTTGCGATAAGCGTGTGTGAAACCGAACAGGACTATGTGACCCGCGATTTGCTGGAAGATATTCTTGAAGACGAAGAAGAGCACTTAGATTGGCTCGAATCCCAGCAAGAGCTCATTACGCTAACGGGTATTCAAAATTATCTCCAATCGCAAATTAGCGACCAATAGGAGCACGATATGAAAGGCGACAAAGATGTCATCGATGCGTTAAATCGACTGCTAACCGGAGAGCTTTCGGCAATGGATCAGTATTTTGTCCATGCCC
>JBOFUF010000320.1:0-4369 GCA_051652445.1 Shewanella sp. | reverse complement strand
AGTTAATTAGCTTGATGAACTGGTTCATACAGCCAACCACAAGCGCCACCCTAGGGTGGCGCTTATATTTTGATGCCGTTTACTTTATTGCTTACTCGCGTACAAAATGGTGACTTAGCTCAAAAAACAAACTAGGCCGACAGCGCACTGAATGGCTTGATTTGAAAGTGAGCTTGAATGTGGGTTTGAGTGTGAGCGTTGGTTTGCACTTGAGTTTAAAAATAAGTATTCCTCTGCACCAATGCCATCGAATCTTGGGTTAAAAACGGCTTTCCAGCACTCAACCCTGCATGGTAATCGTGGCGTAAATCGACATCAGTACTGCCCAGCAATTTACTCTGCAAATTTTCAGCAGCAAAAATCTGCACTATCTCCACATCCTCTGGCGGATCCGCGATAAAGTCCACGTCATCCTGATAGGCTTGTTCGTGCTGCACTCAGTAATCTATGGTTTTCGGGCAAAAGCCAGAAACACAAATCCAAGATTTTAATTCGTGCACCCAAGCCGATTGCGCCTGAAAGTCCTCGCTCACAGTGCGGATCACCACAATTTTACCGGCACCACGACGATAAGCTTCACGCACGGGTAAAAGTGCCGCTAAACCGCCGTCGAGATAAAAATCACTGCCGATATCTTCGCTCAATGCTGCGCCGTGATCAGACGCGCTGTTATTACAGGTCTTGTCACTATTACACGCCTTGTCATTTAGCCAAGGCGTGAGTTTGACCCCTTGTTTATACAAAAATGGTAATACGCTAGAAGCTTTTAGCAATTCTCGCCACTGGCTTTTCTGTTTGGACTTAAAAAATACCCCTTACGATCACTGGCATTGGTGATCAGTCACTGCCGATGACCGAGTCGATAGAAACGTTTATCCCGTGACAAACCGCGGATTAAGCGTTGACCATATACCTTTTGACGCGCTAAAAAACGGCTAAGGTTCTGTGAACCTGCAGAGGTACCGATAAATAAATCAAAGGGATCGAATCCGCCATCAAGCCAAGCATCGAGCACACCTGCGGTAAAAATACCTCGCTGCCCGCCACCTTCAGCAATCAAGGCCACCAGCAAGCTAGCATGAGATTGAGCGTCTTTGGAAGCTAAGTGGCCAACGGCGTGCATAGGAAAACCTTATCGAATAATTGACATAAGGTGAGTCTAAACAAACTGAATGAGAAAGGATGAAGGATAGAAACCATCATCTTAATAGGTAAAAACCATTAAGATCATTAGTCACACAAGGTTAATCCATACTAAAGGCACGGATACTGACAGAGAGCTACGGCGGTTATTCGCGCAAGATTAACCCATTCGTTCCAGCTTGCTCATCATCCTTAACGAACAAGCTGTTTTCACAATAATGCATTAAAACTTATGACTCAGTTCAAGCGTGATATTGCGTGGCTCTCCGGGAAAATGGCCATTACGCTCGCTAAAACCACTGACGGCATATTCTTTGTCGAAGATATTTTTAAGATTTAAGCGAACTTGAGTTTGATCCCACTGGGTCGTCCAGCTCATGTCAAAAATCGTATGCGGCTTCACCGTTTGGCCATCGAGGCTGAACTGCTTGCCAACGTAATCCATACCAAAGGCAATCGCCGAATCGAGTGCATTGATATCGTAACGAGTCCATATCCCTGCTTGATGGCGCGGTGCATTGGCAAAGTGCTTACTATCAAAAGTATTGGTTAAACTGTCGTTCGTTACCCCTTTAACCACTTCGGTCTCGTTATAGGCATAGTTTGCCGTGACGGTCAGGTTATCGGTTAAATCCCCCACCAGCGTCCATTCAACACCTTGACTGTGTACTTCACCCAAATTAAGCAAAGCTGGAATACCATCGTCATCGCCTGTATCTAAAGGGTTAGCTTGAGCGACATTTTGTTTTTCAATGCGATACACAGCAAGCGTGGTCATAAACTGGCCATCAAGCCATTCATTTTTCATCCCAAGTTCAATTTGATTGCCCATTTCTGGATCGAGGAAACCATCACCAATATCTTCCGCTTGATTGGTTAAAGATGCAGGATTGAAACTCTCAGAGTAATTCAAATAAAAGGACATTGAATCAATTGGGCGATAATTAAGCCCTGCTCTTGGCGTTATCGCGTTATCGCTGAAGGAGAACCCAGTCTTTTTATCATATTCATCAAACTGACTGAAACGAAGCCCTGCAATCAATGACCACTGTTCATTAAAGTGAAGATGTTCCTGCATATAAATGCCGTAACGGTTAGCGCGGGTACCATCGGTATTTTTATCCTTCAAGTTGTAACTGTTAGGGTCGGTTTCACCATAGTTAAGGTCAAAAATATTCAGATTACCAACGCCATCATTATCAGTCGCCAATTTGTATTGATATTCGGTTTCGACGTAGTGATAGTCGCCACCAAAGAGGAATTCATGTTCAAAACCTAAAGCATCGAATGCATAAACAAAATCATTAGTTAAACTGATTTCATCATTAGCACGGGCTTGCACTCGGTATTCACGCTTAATCGTGCCATCAAGACTATTTGCTTGACCATCGCCATTCACATCCACCCAACCTCTCGATTCATGATATTCCTGCGTGGAATCATTATTCAGATAACGGACTTGAGTCTTGACCGAGAAATTATCGGTAAATTGATGATCGAGAATCGATTGCAGCACCAGTGCATCCATCTTCTGGAAGTCACTCTTCTCATTGGCATTATAGGATGGTGCAACAAGGAAATTACCGTCATTATCGACAGGAACGCCGCGCAGTCGATTGCCGCCTAAATCCTGCTTAATAATATCAAAAGTGGTGCTGAGCTTAGTATCATCACTGATTTCGTAGAGTAACCCACCTGCCACTTCGGCATTTTGACTATCGGCATTATTTCGAAAGCTATCTTCCTGCTGGTAATATGCGCCAAAGCGATAGGCGAGATTTTGGGTTAAGCCGCCGCTTAAATCCAGCGAGCCCCCCATCATATCCTCGCTGCCCGTGCTTAATGTCAACTCTTTACTCTCGACAAAGGTTGGTTTTTTAGTGACATAGTTGATCATGCCGCCGGGTTCACCGCCGCCATAAAGCGCCGATGCAGGACCTTTTAACACTTCAACCCGCTGCACATTAAACAGTTGCGGCACAGAAAAACCCGAGTAGGGATCGCCCCTTACCCCATCATAAAAAACGTTGGCATCGTCGCGGAAACCGCGAAAGGTCACGCCCGAATAACTGAACTCACTCACGCCCGCGATAGAGCGGTATAAATCGGTAATATTGCGCGCCGCTTGGTCGACGATTAATTGCTCGGTCAGCACTTGCACCGATTGCGGTAGTTCCATCACATTAATTGCGATCTTAGAGCCTATTGTCGATTCTTTATCGACATACATTTGCATCGCGCGGCCATGGACAGCAATACGCTCAGGTGCTGCCAGTTTTATCTCCTCATCGGCAGCGGATTGAGTCGATGCAGGACTGGGGACTGGTGAGCTCGTAGACAAGGTCTGCTGTGGGGCCTCTGTATCGAGTACGGTTTCAGCGGCGAATGCCGACTGATGTTGAGCGAGTGCAAGTGCGATTAATGAGTAGGCGAAACGAGTCTTCACAAAATGTCCCCAGCGCGAGCGCATAAAAATGGCATAAACCAACGGGTTTACAAATGTATTCAAACAAATTGGCCGTCATTATAAAGAATGAACTGTGAATGGCAATGATTATCATTTGGAATTTCCGCGATTGTGAAACGCGTTTTATAAATCATCGACATCACCCCACATAATCCTTGTTATGTGTCGTTATGACTCAAACGAAAGAGCGCCAGTAACACAAACCTTCGATGGCAGTTTTAATACCGAAAGAGAAAAGGAAACTCACATCATCAAGCTGAGTATTGGGGTGCAACCCAAGCAAAAAAATAAGTTAAAGATTTAAACGATATAAAAATAAAAACCAGCACACTGTGCTGGTTTTTGGCTGTTGTTGAGCTGTTTTTAAGCAAAAGCTTAACTCAGCCTATAAGGTGAATGCTTAAAAAATAGCGTCATCCAATTGCGTTAGCATCTCACTCGCCTGCTCAATTTGCTTACGCAGACTGCGACCTTGCACCGCCCAATACGCCATGTAGAAATCGGCGGTTTGTAATTTAGCGTGATAAAAGGCCGTTTCTTCCGTGCCCTGCTCTAGCGCCGCTAATGCCACCGCGGCACTTCTGGCCCACATCCACGCCAGTGCCGTCACCCCAAACAACTCAAGATAAGCCATAGACGCTGCGCCGATAATGTCAGGATTAGTCGCTGCTTGCGAAGCTAAATAACCGCTAGCCTTTTGCAAATCACCCGCACAATCCATTAAACCACTCACGTAAGGTTGCAACGCCGCATTGGTGC
>JBOFUF010000319.1:0-3385 GCA_051652445.1 Shewanella sp. | reverse complement strand
CGTTTGGACATTATTGCAACGCTGTTATGCTTTACATGGGGTAAAGCCGACGCTACTGGAGCGAGACTTTAATTTACCGACAACGGCGGAATTGATGCTGGAGATGGAACAAATCCACGACTATCAAGCAGCGGCACTGCGCTGCCATGCCCAAAATAGCGCTCATGCTATACAGAGGAGCGCGTAATGGATTTTAAGCAAGTACAACAATCCTTTATCGATTATATCCGTGATCCTTCTTCGCCATTACCCGCCAACACAGATCTCAGTCGCATGCAGGTTTACCGTGAGTTATTTTTTAGTAATGTGCAGGGATTTGTGTCGAGTGGCTTTCCAGTGTTGAAAAGCCTGTATTCAGAGGACGATTGGCTCGCATTAGTGCAACGCTTTTTCAGTCAGCATGATTGTAAGTCGCCTATTTTTATCGATATAGCGGGTGAGTTTTTAACTTTTTTACAGCAGCAATATCAGCCTACGGCAAATGATCCTGTTTTTATGCACGAATTAGCGCACTATGAATGGTTGGAATTGGTCGTTGCAGTCGCACAGGCGAGTGAGGATGAGGTTCAACTTAGTCCCGCGCAAATAACGACGCAGGCTTTATGTTTGTCGCAGACGGCGAGGGTAGCGCAGTATCACTTTGAGGTGCAGCACATTCGACAGGATTATCGTCCGCAGGAGCAACTCGATACGCCAGTATTTTTTTGTCTCTACCAAGATGTGGATGGCGAAGTGTGTTTTTTACAGTTAACCCCCTTAAGCGCTCAGGTGTTGGCATTTCTTCAGGCGCAAGTTCAAGCCGATTTTAAAGCGTTAGTTGATTGGTTAACCATTACTTATCCAGAAATGGAGTGTAAAGTTATCGAGCAAGGTTGTTTGCGATTACTCGAGCAATTCGCGGCCAAAGGCATAGTGCGTGGTCGTCAGTCTTAAGGTGTTATTATTGCCGAAATAAATGCAATATCCCTACAGTTAGAGGGTTTTTATTCGTTTGACAAACCGTTACACTGCCGGCGGCTTTGTGAATTAGATCACAGTATGCCTCTGCGCACTACCTGTGTATTGCCCTTTGTACAGACCGATTAGTGACATATGCCAGACCTGCCGATACCTGAGGAGCCGTAATGAGTAGTCAGCCATTCAAAGACCCATTCAATTTTATGTACTTTAGTGGTTTTATGTTAATTTTATTATTACCGACTCTGCCTGCAAGCCTAATTTGGTTAAAACACCTTGGGTTAATTTAAGCGAGTGTTAATCTCGAGAGTTTAGACTACTGGCCACTCTAAGAGTGGCCTTTTTCTGATGGAGAGTATTTAAGCCTATGGTATTTAAACGCGGATTATTTTTACTGCTAGGATTAACCGCTTTGGCTTTGGGCTTACTCGGTATTGTGTTGCCTCTATTGCCAACGGTGCCTTTTATCTTGCTTGCAGCCTTCTGCTTTGCCCGCTCGAGTGAGCGTTTACACCAGTGGTTGATGACTCACCCTTGGTTTTCCGATGCCTTAACCCAGTGGCAAGAACAGCGTGCAATTCGTAAATCGTTGAAAAAAAGGGCTATGATTATCAGTGCGTTAAGTTTTAGTATTAGTATTATTGTGGTGCCGCTTCTGTGGGTCAAAGGTATGCTGCTTGTGATGGCGCTCGCCTTACTCTGGTATCTCAAACGGATCCCAGAGATAGAACGCTGATTGAGTTCTTCGTAAAATGGTGTCAAGGACTGTGATTAATACTGAGTCAGTAGCGTATTGAGGCCATGTATCCGAGTGCCGAGAAGGTTTGAACTAAGGCACAGATTGATCACCTTTCCAGCACTTATGCGTTGTGATTGTTGCAACTAAAACTAAAGCAGCATAAGCTTTGTCAGACCTTATACAAAACGTCCACCCAGTGTGGACGTTTTGTTTTATACCGCCGCCGCGAGGTTGGCGAATTGATTACGTAACTTATTAAGTAAATATGATGGCTATGAATACAGAAACCTTATCATTGATAAAACAAAGCATTAAAACGATTCCTAATTATCCTAAGGAAGGGATTTTATTTCGCGATGTCACCAGTTTACTTGAGGATCCCATTGCCTATAAGGCGACAATTGATCTTCTCGTAGCAGAGTATCAGGGTAAAGGCTTTACTAAAATTATCGGCACTGAGGCCCGTGGTTTCTTATTTGGCGCGCCACTCGCTTTAGCATTGGGCATTGGTTTCATTCCGGTGCGTAAACCCGGTAAATTACCGCGTGCGACTATCAGCCAAAGCTATGAGCTGGAATATGGCCATGATAGCCTAGAAATTCATACAGATGCGATTAGCGCAAATGACAAAGTACTCGTTGTTGACGATTTACTGGCCACTGGCGGTACTATCGAAGCGACCGTTAAACTGATCCGCCAACTGGGCGGTGAAGTTAAACATGCTGCTTTTGTGATCTCATTACCTGATTTAGGCGGTGAAGCACGTTTAACCGCATTAGGGCTTGAGCTGGTTAAACTGTGTGAGTTTGAAGGCGAATAAATCTGCAGCTAAAGGCGCCTTGGGATAGTTTGATGGCATGTCAAATCATGGCATGTTATCTTTCAACGTTCTTGGGGCGCATGCTCCCGCTTTTGTATCACTGACTTTGGGGAGTTCCATGTCATATCAGGTGTTAGCCAGAAAATGGCGCCCTGCCACATTTGATCAAATGGTTGGCCAAAGCCATGTTTTGCATGCCTTGACCAATGCGTTAAGCCAGCAGCGCTTACACCATGCTTACCTGTTTACGGGAACGCGCGGTGTCGGTAAAACCAGTTTAGCGCGACTCTTTGCCAAAGGCTTAAACTGCGAACAAGGTGTGACAGCGACTCCTTGTGGTGTTTGCGGCAGCTGTGTGGAAATCGCCCAAGGCCGTTTTGTCGATTTGATTGAAGTCGATGCCGCCTCCCGCACGAAGGTCGATGATACCCGTGAGCTGTTAGACAATGTGCAGTATCGTCCAACCCGTGGCCGCTTTAAGGTTTATCTCATCGACGAAGTGCATATGCTGTCGCGCAGCAGTTTTAACGCACTGCTAAAAACCTTAGAAGAACCCCCCGAGCACGTTAAATTTCTTCTGGCGACAACCGATCCGCAGAAACTGCCAGTGACTGTGTTATCTCGTTGTTTGCAATTTAATTTAAAAAGCCTGACCCAAGCTGAAATTGGCACTCAGCTCAATCATATCTTGACCCAAGAGCAGTTTCCCTTTGATGCAGAAGCCCTAAAATTGCTGGCTAAAGCTGCCAATGGCAGTATGCGTGATGCCTTGAGTTTGACAGATCAAGCCATTGCTTTTGGTGGCGGTAATGTGATGCTCACTCAAGTGCAAACCATGCTTGGCAGTATTGATGAGCAGCATGTAGTTG